>JAFTJB010000148.1 GCA_017456625.1 Clostridia bacterium | reverse complement strand
GTACCCCAATACGTGAACCCCCAAAGCTCATACGTCGCTACGGGGAACCCCTACACAAACAGAAAGAGCAAGAATAGAAGGATTTTCTCCTCTTATTCTTGCTCTTGTTTTTCTTTCTGTCGATATGTGAGCTTCGCCCACTCGATATGTTCTCGCTTTGCTCGAACTCGATATATAGTCGCTACGCGCCAATTCGATATGAGATAAATCCCTCGTTTGCGCAGCAAACATATCGAGTGCGTCAGCACATATCGAACGCCATAGGCGTATATCGATAATCCCGCGAGGGATTTATCTCGATGCGTGATACTCCGTTAAGAGTATCACGCTATGCTCTTCGGCTTTTTCATCTCTCGCGCGGTGCCCTCCGCCGTCGCATAGTCGAAACATCGCAAAGCGTAGCTTTCCTCTGTTTCTCCTTGCTTTGGGCGGTATCGCTTCGCAAAAACGCCGCACCGTGGCGTTTTGGCTCGCTCACCCTACCACCCCTCTGCGCTATGCGCAGAGGGGTGGTCTCGTGTCACACCCTCAAGGCTTGGCGCACAGAATAAATAAAGCCGAAGAGCATATGCTCTTCGGCTTTATTTGGTCTGAGTGACACGACTTGAACGTGCGGCCTCTACCACCCCAAGGTAGCGCGCTACCAACTGCGCCACACCCAGATGTCTTTCTGCGACCTTGATATTATACCATTTGTTTTTCAGTTTGTCAATACCTTATTTGAAAAAAATAAAATATTTTTTCGAAAATAAAATACCGATGTTCAAACAACTAAAAATTAAAAGTATCCGATATCGAATCGGGAGGATAGGCAATCCGATCACCTATCCTCTTTTGCGATATTGAACAGGAGATACTCCCCAATATTGCTTGAACATTTTAGAAAAAAGAAGTGCATCATCATATCCCACAGATTTTGCAATCAACGCAACGTCACTCTCTGTTTCGACGAGCAAAAACGCTGCACGTTTCATTCGTACCCTTTGCAAATATTGCTTTGGCGAAAGACCGAGCTGCTTGACAAAAAGTGTTCGCATATAATTTTTGTTCAAATAATATTTTTTTGCAATTTCCTCTATCGTAATCCGTTTGTCGTAGTTTTCATCGATAAAATTCATGATAGCTGCTACGTGATGCATTGGCTTGCTTTGCACCATCGAGAGTTGCCATTCTCCTGCGAGCAAAAGAAAAATCGCGTTTGCAATGAGCCGTCCCGCATCTAAGCGATTAATCTCGGACAGGGTTTGATATAGTGACAGGATCTGAAAAATCGGCTCTGATCTTGCAAACGGTACGACCGTTATGCCATAACCGAAGCCATGCTCCTCAAATGCTTTTTTTATCTCCTCACCCTTGATTCTGATATAAATATAGCTCCAAGGATCGTTAGAGGAGGGGTAATAATGCATCCTGTTATTCTTAAACGATAAAACAGCGGTGTTCTTTGTAATTCTTTTTCCATTGATATACCCTTCTCCGGATATCACAAAGTGGATCACCGCATAGGGAATGATGCTGTCAACTTTCTCCTTATCGGGCGCACATTGCTCAAATGCCATGTCCACAGCATAAATGTCATACATGCGATCACCTCCTCCGATAGTGTTATTATAACATAAAACAATGTTGTTTTGCAATAGAAAAAGTGTGATTATATGATATAATAAAAATGAGCATCAAAAGATAACGAGGAGAGGACGAGTGCTTATGGAGTATACTTGCAGGTGCGGAAAAATATCGTCAATGAATGAAATTACCTATCGGGAAGAAGCAAGAGAAATTGAAGCCGGTGTAACGGAATATCGCTTTTGCTTTTCTTGGGATGCAGAAAAAGCACGGGCAGACAGTGATGTGCTTCATATCTCGATGCTGCATCCTGCTTTTTCCTGTCGCAATCGATGGAATCCGTTGAGCGGTCCCTCCAGAAAATTAGATGCGATTTGGAGAAACACAGTTCGTGAAACAAAGCTCAGTACGGGTGCGCCCGTCGTGTGTATTTTTAATACGGATGACCGAAATACCTACACGGTTGCAGTGAGTGAAATCTTGAAGAGCGTTAAGGTGAATGCGGGACCTAACGAGGGCGGTGGAGTGGAATGCGTGATCTCAATTCCGATGGCGCAATTTCACGAGGCAAAGGAATACGTCCTTCGGATTCGCATTGATACCCGTTCGATTCCATACTACGAGGCGTTAGACGACGTGCGCGCGTGGTGGGAGGATGTGAACGGGATCGTTCCAATGCCCGTCCCCGAGCAGGCGCGTTTGCCTATGTATTCCTCTTGGTATGCCTACCACTACGCGATTTTGGATTCCGTCATAGAAGAGGCTTGCAGACAGGCAAAAGCATTGGGGCTTGAGGGGATCATCGTGGATGACGGTTGGCAGATCGAGCAAGCGGCGCAGGGCTATGCGTATTGCGGAGATTGGGAGATCATGCGGTCAAAATTTCCTGATATGAAGGCGCACGTAGCGCGTGTTCACGAAATGGGAATGAAATACATGATGTGGTTCAGCGTGCCTTACGTTGGTATTTATTCCAAAAATTACGACCGTTTCAAGGGAAAGTATTTAGGCGGTATCAGAAGCAATGCACAGGTATTAGACCCTCGGTATCAGGACGTTCGCGTTTTTCTTGCCGATATTTATGAACGGTTTGCGCGGGAATACGATCTTGACGGACTAAAGCTGGATTTTATTGACGAGTTTGCAATTCCAACAGGGGATACGGTCAAGCCCGAGATGGATTACACCTGTGTGCAGGAGGCGGTTTCTGCTCTGCTGACCGAGGTCAAGGATCGGTTGATTGCGTTTAAGCCCGATTTTATGATTGAGTTTAGACAAAATTATACGGGACCCGGTATGCGTCGCTTTGGCAATATGTTCCGCGTTGGGGATTGCCCTTGTGACGGCTACAGCAATCATATCGGCATTGCGGATATCCGATTGCTTGCGGGTAACAGTGCCGTGCATTCGGATATGGTCATTTGGAATTCTGAAGAACCCGTTGAGGATTCCGCGCTACAGCTGCTTGATTGCTTGTTTGGCGTGTTGCAATATTCGGTACGCATCGAGGAACAGGACGAAGCGCATCTGAGAATGTCCGCGTTTTGGATCGGTTTTATGAAGGCGCATAGGAGGCTTTTGTTGGAGTCGAAATTTATTCCCGAGGAGCCGCAAAATATGTATCCGCTGATTACGGTACAGGACGGCACCGAGGCACTGTCTTGCGTCTATGCAAGAGACCGTGTCGTAACAATTCCCGACGGTGTGCGTCATTTCTACGTTGCGAATGCGACGCGGTGCGATTACGTCTTGCTTCGTAGCCATGTCAAGAGGGACATGCGCATCACCGTACGAAATTGCATGGGAGAGCGTTTGTCACAGCGCAATTTGCACGCAGAGCAAGGCATCAATTGCATTGACGTTCCCGTGGCAGGGCTTTTGGAATGTGTCATGGAATCATAGAAAAAAAGAATCCGAGAAAGCATTTGCCTTCTCGGATTCTTTTATAACCAGCGTTATATAACGTGGTACAATAATATAAAATTATTTGTACTTGCGCTTTCTTGCTGCTTCAGACTTCTTCTTGCGCTTTACGCTCGGCTTCTCATAGTGCTCTCTCTTGCGAAGCTCAGTGAGGATGCCGGAACGGGCGGTAACACGCTTAAAGCGACGGAGTGCGCTGTCGAGAGACTCGCCTTCCTTGACTCTGATTTCTGCCATCTATATCCCTCCCTCCGCTGGTAACAAGAGATAATCTCACGGAGCCTTGGCTCCTAACAAATTATCTTTTGATATTATACACGATTATTTCTATTCTGTCAATACCTTTTTCTTATTTTTACCTACTTTTTTTCAAAAAATTACAGCGGTAGTGTTTGGACCGTCTCGCTCTTAAAGTCAACCGTCACATCTCTGCGCGCGCCATCCCTTGCCACACGGAAGATGACCTCCCCCGTTCCTTGCACGGTAATGCCCGCATCGGTGATCGACAAGACCTCTCCGTCCTCGCTTTCTGCCCACGCCGCAATTCCATCCTTGGTGACGCATTTGATCATCCTACCGAACGGCAGATAGACCCCATACGTCTTTCCATCGATGCAAAGCTCAGCGTGACGAAGGAATTCGGGCTCACGGTACCAGTCGACCGCGAGGAAGTAGACGTGCTTTGTCCCGTCCTCCTGATCGTATACGACAAACTCCACGTCGTCACCTGTTCTTGCCCACACGCGCTCTGCCTCGGTCGCTTCACGGATCAAGTCTGTCAGTGTCTGCTCATACTGTGCACGGATCGCCTCCACGGAGGGATAATCCTTGACGTTATAGAGCAGCACCTCGCCCTTCCCTACGCGATAACGGCATAGCAGGGGGGCTCCGCTATCGGTACGCAAAAGCACCTCATCGGGAGCTTGGGGATTGACACAAACCGAGATCTTCTTACCGTTTACGGCATCGTCGGCAAATTTAACCGCTCCGTTTGCGAAGGAGAGTGCGCAAGGCGCGAATTTGAGTTCTCCGCGGCGGATCTCTTCCATATCGGAGGTCTCTGTCAGATGCGCACGGGTAAGAAGAAGCTTGCCGCCCTGCTTGACGTAATCGATCAGCTTTTCGGCATCCGCACTCTCGCATCGGTTATACGCGAGGAACGCCATGAAGCGATAATCCTTCCAGATCCGCTCACCCGTCTCTACGGGAATGAAATCGGGCTGACCGTAGGGCGTGCCCGTATAGTATCCGACAGGCTGATCGGTGGGACAGTTATGCGCGTAAATATGCTTGACGGGGTCGCTCTTGGGATAGAACGCGGTGATCAGATCCCAGCTATCCTCTGCGGCGGTCTGCGGAATGTGGAAGCCCCACGTTCTATTTTTCCCAAAGAAGGTGCAACCGTCATCCCGTCCGTGCAGGATCGCGTAGGGGGTGCGGAAGGTACCCGTGCGGCTGTGTGATTGGACGTAACGGTAGAAATCCTGCTGCTCCTTCAGGTGCGCCTTGCAGGTCTCTCCGAAGCGGTTGAACCACACGTAATATTCCTCCATGCGCCAAAGCCCCTCCTCGGTGTTGATATCGGTCGCGCCGAGCATATAGGAGGTGTAGAGTGCCAAACGGTAACGGCGCACGTGCTCAATAGGATCAATAGGCTGGCTTGCCCATTGAAGTGCGTGATGTACGCCATAGGTCTTCATATCGACCGACTTGGCATATCCGCGCAAAAAGGACATGATCGGCTCCATTGAGGAATACATCGTTTCGGCACCAAGCCACGAGTATCCCGCCTCGCCCAAATACTTGAACATACAGGACGGTCCGGTATGGCGTGTGTCGTAGTCGCGCTTTGCATCATGTAAGCGCTCAATCGACATCCTGCGTGCTTCCTTGTAGTCACGCGGGATACGGCTTCGCACGGTGAAGCGATACAAGCCGCTTTCATCGTAAATGGAGTTCTTGGCAAGCCTTGCCGAATCGGTGTGCAAGGGATCCTCCATCGCGCTCATCTGCGAGAGATTTGCGTGTGCCTCATTGGTTGGCGTATTTGCTGCATTGCCATTTGGCCAATAATAGGATGCGCCGTCCAGCTCGTGCTCCTGTCTGCCAAGATACCCCTTCCCCGCGAGCATCTCCTCGTCGGGATTGCAGGCGCGCCCGGGGATCTCTCTGCCGTCACCCATCAGCACGTATTTCAGCTCCAACTCATTAAACAGACGAACCACCCATTTCCACATGGGCTTGTTAAGAGTTCTCGTACCCGACCAGCGGTAGGTGGGGCGAATGGTTACAAGGTCGCCGACGTGGTTGGAAAGATACCACGACAGATATTCCTCCATTGCGGCATCGTCTTGATGGATATAGATCATATCTCCCGTACCCGTAACGACTGCATCCTCCGCACGCACGGCAACGCGCGGCACCTCTGAACGGATCACCGTTTTGCCCGCGCGCAACTCAAACGCGGCGTGCTCGCAGGGAGCAAGACAGTCAATGAGCAAGCCGTGGAGTCCCGCCTCGGCAAAAACGACGTCCATGTCCCCCGCAAGGTGCGGATCAATCGTTTTGAGTCGCACACGCGTATTCGGTCGTTTGGTACGAACGAGCACACGCGCTTTTCCTCCTGCGTTGGCGATCTCCGACACTGCAATGAGCGACAGACTCTCATCCGGCTGCTCGATCAGTCCTGCCTCATAAATGGTATAAGGGGTCGGCTCGTGATAGTCGGAAATAAGCTCATAGGTAATCTCGTTTTCCGCCTTGAGCCATTTTGCGGGAAGATCGATCGACCACTCGGACCGGCGGTGCGAGCGCTCGAAAATCTCACCCTCAAACACCTTTTTTCCGTTGAGACGAATGCGAAATTCGGGCCACTCCTTACGGCTGAGATACTGCGCGCTCCAATCAAAGCGCTGCGCATCCGATACAGGCTCGTCAAAGGGGGGCAACAGGTTGTTGCCGCCTGCCTTGAGGTAAGGCTCCTCAAAATAGCATTCTCCGCTATAACGCTTGCCCTCGATAAACACACCGACGTGCGCGGTATCCGCGGGAATGTTCACGCATTGGCAAAGCTCCGTTTGCGCATAAGTCCCCGTTGGAATGGGAATGACGATGCGCACCTCGGGCTCATGCTCGACCGAGCGCGGATCGATCCCATCCTTCTTTTTATGAATATCGATGCGCATTTGGAGATATCCCCCTTCAAGGATCGAAAGATCCTTTGCCGTAACGCGCACGCCCATCTGCCATTCGGTATGTCTCGGCAAAACCTGCATATAGCCGAGCTTGAGCGGATCGGTCCACATGATCTTTTTATAAATGCGGCGCAGATATTCTTCGGGCTTTTTGGAGGAAAAATTGAGACAGTACCGCTCGCGCACGGCGTGCTGTGTGTCCAGAGCATCGGTGATCGTACGGTACTGCATCGGTCCGTCCGGCTCGTCCTTCCACCAATAGCATTGCTCGGATTCTCCGGTGGTAAACAAACGATATTTTTTCCCTTTTTTCGGTTCCGCAAAAAAGGAAAACGAAGCACGCGCGCCTCCCACGCGAATGGTGGTGCCGCGATCGCCTCCGTCATAAAACTGCTTGTAGGTCTCAAAGCTCATAGTCAATCCCTCCAACATTCAATTGTTTTGACCTCATTATAACAACAAAATTCCATCGTGTCAATGGACTTTTTGCGATTTTGATTGGACTTTTTTATAAAAAAGGAAGCCGCACGTACGACTTCCTTCTTTTGCTTATTCCATATTTTTTCGCAAGTCCTTCATCACCGCAACCAGCTCATCCAAGGTCGAGACCTTCATGACCGCCGCACGCGCGACCGCCGCGCCGCGCATTCCGTGAAGATACCACGCCATATGCTTGCGCGATTCCGCAATGCCGATACGCTCACCCTTATCCTCGACGAGCCATTTTGCGTGCTCCAGCGCAATATCCATCCGCTCCGCATGCGTTGGGTAGGTGTACGTCTCACCGTCCATCGCGGCGAGGATCTCCGAAAAGATCCACGGATTTCCCTGCGCTCCGCGCGCGATCATAATGCCGTCACAGCCCGTCTCCTCATACATACGAATGGCATCGTCCTTGCCAAAGACATCTCCGTTTCCGACCACAGGAATCGAGACTGCCTCCTTGACCGCACGGATGATCCCCCAATCCGCGCTCGGTGCATACATCTGTTCCCTCGTCCTGCCGTGCACACAGATCATGTCCGCGCCCGCATCCTCTATGCGCTTTGCAAACTCCACGGCATTGATGCTCTTTGCATCCCAGCCCGAACGGAATTTAACGGTGACGGGCAAGCGGACTGCCGCCTTGACCGCGCGCACGATCTCTGCCGCCAAAGCAGGCTCACGCATCAAGGCGCTTCCCTCTCCGTTGGACACGATCTTTGCCATGGGACAGCCCATATTGATATCGATCGCCGCGGGTGGGATCTCGCCACACGCGCCGCGGTATTCGCCCGACTCCAAAAGCCGCGCCGCCTCTGCCATAAACTGCGGCTCCGAGCCGAAGATCTGCACCGCCATGGGTGCCTCCTCGCGCATCACCGCCGCCAGAGGTGCCGTGCGTACGCGCGCATCGGTCACGGGTCTTTTGCATTTTTGCTCATAGCAAAGCGCCTTTGCCGATACCATCTCGCTAACGGTATATTCCGCTCCAAACCGCCGCGCCATACGACGGAACGGACGGTCACTCACGCCCGCAAGAGGAGCTAAGCACAAGCCGTGCGGCAGGGTGATACTGCCGAATGTAAGTGTCTTTTTCAAATCCGATACCTCGTCTCTGTAATGCCAATATTGTACCACATCTCCCTCTCAAAGTCAAGAAATGAGTCATTCTTTTGCAAAAAAAAGAAGAATGTTTAAAATTTAACAAAAATGTCAAAAAAATTTCGGATAATGTCTTGATTTTTCTCAAAGAATATATTAGAATATATGTAATTTGAAATTTTTACCCGATTACGCAAAACGGAACACCAAGAAAGGGCTCTTTTAACATGGCAAACATCAAGAAAATCGGTATTCTGACCTCCGGCGGAGACGCGCCCGGCATGAACGCAAGCATCAAGGCTGTCGTTGATAAGGCGGTTTCCATGGGCATTGAGGTCGTTGGTATCAACGGAGGCTATACCGGACTGATC
>JAFTJB010000147.1 GCA_017456625.1 Clostridia bacterium | reverse complement strand
TGTGGCGGTATCCGCTCTTTTTACTGTTAAGGTCTTGAGGTAGGGAGGGGTTTGGGGAGGGGAGGAGCTTCTCCTCAAGAAGCTCCTCCCCTCCCCATATCCTTATCCTATTGTCACTGACCTTTTACGAGAGAGACGGTATAGTTTTCAACGAGAGCTTTTACGCGAGCATCGTTGGTAGAGAGATCGACGTTCCAATTTTCGGCATTTGCGAAGGTAACGTTTGCAAGTGCCGCGCATTCTGCAAAAGCATACGCCTCGCAGGAGACGAGCGTTGCGGGGAACGAGACAGCCGCAAGTGCAGTGCACTTATGGAATGCCTGAGTAGCGATCTTTTCAAGATTAGCAGGCAGGTTGATGCTTGCAAGCGCGGAGCAATTTGCGAACGCGCCCTTACCGATCTCCTTGACGGTTGCGGGCAGGTTGATCGAAGAAAGCTTTACACAATTCTGGAATGCGTTCTCGGAGATCACCTCAAGCTTTGCCGCATTGGCAGCGGTAAAGGAAACGGTCTCAAGCGCGGAGCAATCAAAGAATGCGCCCTTGCCAAGCGCAGTAAGATCTGCGGGAAGAGAGACGGATTTGAGCTCCTTGCAGGATGCGAACGCCATCTTACCGATCTCGGTCACGCTTGCGGGAACAGAGACTGCGGTGATATTGGAAAGGTTATCGAACGCGCCCTCACCGATGGCAATAACAGCCTTGTCGTTCATCGTTGCGGGGATCGCCAATGCGTGCTTCTCATCCTTACCAACGTAGTCGGTAATGCAGATCGTAGCGCTGTCGATGTATTCATAGGTGTAGGTTCCCGTTTCAGCCACAAAGGTGGTGACGAGCTGATCGCCCTTGGGCTTGACCGCCTCAACGTCCGTGTTGTCGGCATCGGGAGAACAAGCAACTGCCGAGACGAGCATCAGGGCAGCAAGCAAAATAGTAAGAAGCTTTTTCATATTCTTGACCATGATCCTTTCGTTTCTTTACAAAAACAGTTATACATATAAGATTATACAAGAAAGTGCGCAAAAAGTCAATAGATTTTGGCAATTGCTTTGTAAATATTTTTTGTTTACAACCATTTTTTACTTTTTTGAGAAATATTCGGGTGCGATCGTGGCATCTTTCGTTGACAAGTATTGGAAAATGGTGTATAATAATAAGAAGACAGACCTAAAAAAGGGGGACGTGCCATGCTTTCATCAGCATACAGTGCCGGGCTTTGCGGCATTGACGGATTTATTGTAACGGTAGAGTGCAATCTGCGCGAGAAGCTTGAGGGCTTTGAGCTGGTTGGGCTCCCCGATCTTGCGGTCAAGGAGGCAAAGGAGCGTGTTTGGAACGCCTGCTCCAACAGTGGCTATCCCTTCCCCTACGCGCGCATCACGGTCAATCTCGCACCCGCGGATCGCAAAAAGGAGGGCTCGGTCTTTGATGCAGCGATTTTAACGAGCATCTTCCACAGCGCGGGCATTATTCGCCGCGACACGGATCTTTCGGGCAGATGCATCGTGGGCGAGCTTTCACTTTCGGGAGAATTGCGCGGTGTACGCGGTATTCTCTGCATGTGCGTTGCGGCAAAGGAGAGTGGCTTCCGCGAATTCTACGCGCCTGCGGAGAACGCGACCGAGGCGGCAACCGTTGCGGGCATTGACGTCTATGCCGTACACAATATGCGTGAGTTGGTGCGCCACCTCAACGGCGAGGAGCGCCTTACCCCCGTTCAGTGCGACCGCAACACGCTTTTCGCGCAGGCAAACACCTACGATTGCGATTTTATCGACGTACGCGGTCAAGCACAGGCAAAGCGCGCCATGGAGATCGCTGCCGCAGGCGGACACAATATCCTTCTCATCGGACCTCCCGGCACGGGAAAATCCATGCTTGCCAAGCGCCTCCCCTCCATTCTCCCACCTCTCACCTTTGATGAGGCGATCGAGACCACGAAGATCCATTCGGTCGCGGGAACCTTGCCCGAGGGCATGTCGCTCCTGTCGGGTCGCCCCTTCCGCGCGCCGCACCATACCATGAGCCCCGCAAGTCTTGTGGGAGGCGGTGTCAATCCGCGCCCGGGAGAGATCTCGCTTGCCAACAACGGCGTGCTCTTTCTTGATGAGTTCCCCGAATTTCCGCGCCAGGTGACAGACGCGCTCCGTCAGCCCCTGGAGGATCGCCGCGTGACCATCACGCGCGCAAACGGCCGCGTGACCTTCCCCTGCTCGTTCATGCTCGTGGGTGCGATGAATCCCTGCCATTGCGGCTATTACGGACATCCGACGCGCAAATGCACCTGCAAGCAATCCGACGTTCAGCGCTACATCTCCAAGATCAGCGGTCCCATGCTCGACCGTATCGATATCCAAATTGAGCTCCCCTCGCTCTCCTACGACGAGATCTCCGCAAACGATGCGAGCGCGGAGCGCTCGGAGGTCATACGTGCGCGTGTGACGGCGGCAAGGGAATTTGCCATGAAGCGCATGAAGGGCGCGGGCAAGATCTTTTGCAACGCACAGCTCGATGCGGCGGGGATCCACGAATTCTGCCCCACCGACGAGGAGGCATCCTCACTTTTGCGTGCGGCATACGACAGTCTCGGGCTCAGCGCACGCGGCTACGACCGCATTCTGCGTGTTGCGCGCACCATTGCGGATCTCGCGGGCAGTGAGCTCATCCGCGCACCCCACATTGCCGAGGCGATCCAGCTCCGTAGCCTCGATCGCAAATATTGGGGATAAAATCTATCCATACGTAAGGACATATCTATGACAGAACTACTCTCTCGGATATTTGTTAAGGATCACAAGAATACGCAAAGCCCCACCGTTCGCAGCGCGTACGGGACCATGGTAAGCATCGTTGGGATCCTGTTCAATATCCTGCTCTTTCTCGCGAAATTTACCGTCGGTACGCTCTTTGGCTCCATCGCGATCCGTGCCGACGCGATCAACAACCTCTCGGATGCCGGCTCGCAGGTCGTGTCTCTGATCTCCTTCCGCATCGCGGCAAAGCCCGCCGATCGCGAGCACCCCTTTGGTCACGCGCGCATCGAGTACGTATCCTCCATGATCGTCGCCTTCCTCATCCTCGTCATCGGCTTTGACGTGCTCAAGGAATCGATCGGCAAGATCATCGAGCCCGAGCTGCCCGACCGCAGTACTGTCGCGGTCGCAGTCCTCATTCTTTCCATCGCCGTCAAGCTCTGGCTTGGATTCTTTAACCGTAAGATCGGCAAACGGATCAACTCGGGCGTGATGCGTGCCTCCGCTACCGACTGCTTCTCGGATTGTCTCTCCACGGGCGCGATCCTCATCTCCACCCTCATTTCCCTCCTCTTTCCCGAGCTTGGCATCAACCTCGATGCTTATATGGGTGTGATCGTGGCGATCCTCATACTCGTTGCGGGCGGCAGGATCCTGAGCGAGACCAAGAACTCCATCCTCGGTGAAGCCCCCGCCGACGAGACCGTCGAGACTATCCGTCGCGTGGTGGAGGAATACCCACAGGCGCTCGGTATGCACGACCTTACCGTTCACAACTACGGCCCCGGACACACCGTTGCGGCATTCCACGTCGAGGTAGACGGCAGCGAGGATATCTTCCTCACGCACGATATGGTGGACACCATTGAGCAAAGATTGCGCCACGAGCATCACATCAACGCAACCATCCACATGGATCCCATCGTCACCGACGATGAGGAGACCAACCGCATGCGCCGCGAGGCGGAGGCAGCAGTCCACCGCATCGATCCCATGCTCAAAATCCACGATTTCCGCTTCGTCCCCGGTGCAACGCACACCAATCTCATCTTCGACGTTGCCGTCCCATTTGAGATCAAAATGAAGGATGACGAGATCCGACGTCGCGTAGACGAGGAGATCAGACTAATCGATCCCACCTATTGTGTCGTTCTCACCGTCGACAGAGTCTAAAATTTTGCTATTCCTATTGCAATAAAGTGTAAAATATGGTATACTTTTCTTGAAAAAGCAGTTCGACAAACCGGAAAGGAGATGTGCCATGCCCGCATATCAGAATTATCCAACCGAAACCTACGAGACCCTGCGCCAAATGTACCGCTCGTGTGCCGAAAAATTTGGCAACAATACCCTTTTCATGCAAAAAAAGGAGGGGGCCTACAAAAAATATTCCTACCGTCGCTTTGCCGATGACGTGGAAGCGCTCGGTACCGCGCTCCTCTCCAAGGGGCTGGGTGGCGCGCACGTTTTGCTCATGGGAGACAACTGCTACCGCTGGATGCTCTCCTACATGGCAGTGATCTGCGGTGTCGGCGTGATCGTTCCCATCGACAAGTCGCTCACGGCGGAAAAGCTCGCGGGCGTTGCAAAGACAGCCGATGCGACCGTCATTATCTACGCGGACAAAAACGCAGAGGCGGTCGAGGCTCTCGGTGAGGGCGTGACACGTATCGCGTTCTCCGAAATTCCCGCTCTCGTTGCAGAGGGTAAGCGACTTCTCAACGCAGGCGACCGCACCTACCTCGATCTCCCCCTCTCCCCCACGGAGATGCGTGCCCTTCTCTTTACCTCGGGTACCACGGGGCAATCCAAGGGCGTTATGCTCTCACACAAAAATATCTGCTTCAATCTCGCCGAGATGTGTCGCATGATCCAAATTACTCCAAATGATACCTTCCTGTCGGTGCTTCCTCTGCACCACGCCTTTGAATGCACTTGCGGTGTCCTTGTTCCCATGTCGCGCGGCTGTACCGTTGCCTTTTCGGAGAGCCTGCGCCGCGTGATGCACAATATGCAGGAGGTTTCGCCCACCGTCATCACCTGTATGCCGCTCTTTATGGAGACGATCTACAATAAGCTCTGGGCAAACATCAAAAAGCAGGGACTCGAGCGCCGCGTCCGCCTTTCTGTCAAGGCGACCAACGTCCTCCGTCCCGATCACGTCCGCTTTGCCGCAAAGAGAAAGCTCTTCGCCGCGATCCACAAGAACTTCGGCGGAAAGCTGCGCACCATGATCTCGGGCGGTGCTGCCGCAAGCCCCGAGGTGATCCGCGGTCTGCGTGACTTTGGCATCAACGCGATCCAAAGCTACGGACTGACCGAGTGCGCCCCCTTGGCAGCGATCAACCGCGACGTCTGCTCAAACGACTCCGCGGCAGGCATGGCAACGCCCAACGCGCTTCTCGATATCTACGACGTCCACAACGACGGCACAGGCGAGATCCGCTACAAGGGTGACAACGTCATGCTCGGCTATTACAATATGCCCGAATTGACCGCAGAGGTCCTGCGCGACGGCTGGCTCTATACGGGAGATCTTGGATTTATCGATGATGACGGTTTCTTGCACATCACGGGAAGAAAGAAGAATATGATTCTGACCGCAACGGGCAGACACGTCTTCCCCGAGGAGCTTGAGCTCCTGCTCACGGCAAGCCCCTACGTCCGCGATGCGGTCGTCATTGGCATGATCAACCAAAGCGGAACCGATTGCAACGTCACCGCGATCATCCAGCCCGACATCCCTCATATGATCGAGGTCTACGGTCGCGATTACACCGCCGAGCAGCTTGACATCGAGCTGAAAAAGGCGATCTCCGAGGTCAATGCCTCGGTGCCTCCCCACAAGCGTATTCATTCGCACATTCTTCGTCGCGAGGACTTCCCCAAAAACACCTCGGGCAAAATCCGCCGCGATCCGATTATTGCTGAATACTTGGGATAATATTTTGCGAGGGGAAAACCTTGGGAGAGGGGCGCGCTCTTTGAAAAGAGCCTTCCCCTCTCCCAAACCCTCTCCCCCACAGAAACCTTTTCCAAGCAAAGCAAGGATAGCCGCTTTCTCCCGAAGCGGCTATCCTTGCTTTGGAAAAAGCCTCTCCTTGAGAGGCTTTTTCTATTTAAAGGTCTTGTGGGGATCATATGGAGGAAAAGTTAGAAGTATAGACTGACATATTTCATAATTAATCAAAAACTTTTTAAAGTTTTTGAAGGGGTC
>JAFTJB010000146.1 GCA_017456625.1 Clostridia bacterium | reverse complement strand
TTTATATAGTTTCTTTTTCGCTTACAACCGCAAGTGCAATTCTCGCACCAAGCTTAAACGCATACTCAAAGATGGCTGCTTCGCCAAGGCTCATATACTCGCTCCAACAATCATGGAACTTTTCAAAGATCTCTTTCAGCTCATCGGAGAAACTTTTCTCCAAGTCCTCGTGGTGACGCGACATATAGCCGAGGAGTTCTTTCATTTCTTTGGTGTTGTTTCGACTATCCTCTTGCGGTATGATGTTTCCATGCCAAAGCTCGTTGATGATTGACCTCATTGATAGACCACCTCCCGCAAAACAATTTCTTCGGCACTTGCTTTGATGTTATTCATCTCGGCAGCCCATTGGAGTGGGTTGTGAGCCTTCAGGACTTCGCCTATGCCTCGTTCATGTGCGAGGCGAGGAATTATGTCATCGAGCAAATTGTGAGCCTGAATATCAATGTTGTGTAGGTGTTCATTCAATTGTCCTTCGGTGAGAAGGGTGGTATAAGTTCCGCGACGGTGCTTTTTCATAAAGTCAAGTCGTAAGTTGGCGTACTTGCCGATGATGTGGTTTGTCTGTTCGGGGAGTGCAAGATCAGGATAGTAAAGTCCGTTATGTTCGGTATAAGTAATTTCGTTTTTCATCGTAAATATCCTTTCTTCAAAATATGTTTGTTTGGCATCAACTATCAAGAATATTTACTTGGGCGGTGCTCGGGCGTGATGCCAACAACAGTAGATTGACATCACATGTCACCGAACACAAAAAGAAATCCGAACCCTTCGCCTACCGGCTTTGGGTTCGGATTTCTACTGTTTGGTGCGGGTAAGAGGACTTGAACTCTCCACAAGCACCGCATAAAATGTGGCGGTAATCCAAAATTTATCTTTTGCGGTGCTCTGTGGCGAATTTTACAAGGAAAATTCGCGCGTAGAGAACCATCGACTTTTGCCTGACCAACAGAAAAAGGATACGCGTTGCGTACCCTTTTTCTGTTGGTGCGGGTAAGAGGACTTGAACCTCCACGAAGTTGCCCCCACTAGAACCTGAATCTAGCGCGTCTGCCAATTCCGCCATACCCGCATAACATCAATGATTATATCACAATCCTCTTTTTTTGTCAATAGCTTTTTCGCATTTTTTAGAACTTTTTTCAAAATGTTTCTACTCAAAATGGGGTATTCTTATTCGTATTCCGACATGGCTTCATAGAAATTTAATAGTTCATTCTTTATTTCGGCTTGATGTTTCTATTGGTTTGTGGTACAATACAAAAATATTGATAGGGGAGGGAATGACATGAAAGAGATCATGGATTTTTTGATGGATTTTAATTGGATCACCGTTCTCATTCGCATCTCGCTCGCGATCCTTGCGGGTGGCATCGTCGGAATGGAGCGCGGATTGCACGGACGTGCCGCGGGAATGCGCACGCATATGCTCGTTTGCCTTGGTGCGGCGCTCACGACTCTTCTCGGTGTCTATAACGTAGAGGTTCTCGGCGTTGATTGGGCGGATCCGCTCCGTGTCGGCGCGCAGGTCATCAGCGGTGTCGGTTTTCTTGGCGCGGGAATCATCATGCTCAAGAAGGGAAGCTCGCAGATCAGCGGACTCACCACTGCCGCCGGCGTTTGGACGACTGCGGTCATCGGTCTTTCCTTTGGTCTTGGATTTTACCTCGGCGCCTTGGCGACCACTGTCGCAATGGTGCTGATCTACACCTTGATCGCGCATCTTGAGGCTCGTGTGAGTGTCAAAAGGCAGAAGCTGTTTGTGTATATGGAGCTGGACAACGTGCACGCTGTGAGCGGTGTGATCGATCACGTGAAGGCTCACTATGGCGCGGTTGAGATCCAGGTCACCGCTCCCAGAAGCGCAACGGTGGGGCAGGTCGGCATCGAGGCGCTTATCAAAATTCCTCGCCGTCACACCATCGATGAGCGGATCAAGGACCTGGAGGGGATCGAGCACGTCGTTTTTGCGATCCGCGGAGTTTGAATTTAACAAAAAAAGAAAAAATAACGAAAAAATTTTCGCATGAGTGTTGACATTGCTCGGTTTTCGTGGTATGATATAGTATGAAGAAATGAATTGACGGAGGAATTTACCATGTATAAATCCATGAAGCTCCGTACGGCTGCGAAGCTTATCAGCTGTATCGGTTTGATCGCGTGCCTCATCGGCTGTGCAGCATATTGCGTGCTTTGCCTGCCCGAGGTTATGAATCTGCCCTTTGAGTGGCTCTACATCATTATTGATCTTGCCGCTATGTTCGTTTTTGTTCTCGTGGGCGTTCTGCTCAACCTGAGAGCAAACGTGCTGGCTCGCCGTGCTGATATGCAGGGTGAGGAGGTCGAGTATGACGATGAAAACGAGTGTGCGGCAGAGTGCTGCGCGACCTGCCCCTTGGCTGATCAGTGTGATTACCTTATCGCCGACGACGTTATCCCTGCAAAGAAGGATGAGGCTGTCGAGGAAGAGGCTGTTGAGGGTGAGGAGACCGAGGCTTGCGAGGAGGCTACTCCCGCAGTGAAGTATCCCGCAGTTGTTGAGAAGGTTCGTGAGAAGCTTCCCGAGAACATTGGAACGAAGGTAGACCAGGTGGTCGTTACCGTTCAGGAAAACAAGAAGACTGTTGTTGCTGTTGCCGCAGCTGCAGCCGCTACCGTTTTGGTCATCGGCGCGGGCAAGGCACAGAAGGCAAAGCGCCAGGCAGCAAACCGCAGAAGATTCTACGAGTGGCTCGGTTGATCCGCTGAATATGAAAAAAGGACGTCATTGGCGTCCTTTTTTTGCTACAGTTTTCCAAAATGGGCTTGCAAAACGGAGATCAATGCGCTATAATAATAGATAGGTATGGTCAAACCACAACCGGAAAGGAAACGACAGAGATATGGATAAGATTTACGCACTTGATGCCAAATACCGTATCAACGGTGTGATGAAGGAGGTCTTTGACTTCGTCAGAGATAAGCAGTTGATGGATCCCACGCTGTGGACCAAGTTTGTAGCGCAGTTTCAGGGCGGCGTTGATGATGAGGACCGCGGCTGGAGATGCGAGTATTGGGGTAAGATGATGCGCGGCGCGGCATGGGTTTACGGCTGTACGCGTGATCAGGCACTCTATGATGTGATGGAGGCGACCGTTCGTGAGATCCTCACCCGCCAGGACGAGCTTGGAAGAATTTCTTCCTACAACGTGGAGACCGAGCTGGACGGCTGGGACATCTGGGGAAGAAAATACGTCATGCTCGGTATGCAGTATTTCTCCGAGATCTGCCCCGATGAGGAGCTCAAGGCAGTTCTGCTCGAGTCGCAGAAGCGGCAGGCAGACGCGCTGATTGCAAAGATCGGTGACGGGGAGGGCAAGAAGTGCATTTCTGAGGCGAGCCGCCATTGGAAGGGTATCAACTCCTGCTCTGTGCTTGAGCCTATCGTTCGTCTTTACAACGCAACGGGTGAGCAGAGATACCTCGATTTCGCCGCGTACATTGTTGAGATCTGCGAGAGCGGAATCGCGCCCATCTTCAAGGAGGCGTTTGAAAATCAGCTCGATCCGTACGAGTTTACGGTCGTTAAGGCATACGAGACTATGTCCTGCTTTGAGGGACTTGCGGAGTATTACCGCGTGACGAAGAACGAGCGCTACCGCACCGCGGTCATCAATTTTGCGAACAGATTGCTGAAGAGTGACGTGACCATCATCGGCTGCTGCGGATGCACGCACGAGCTCTTTGACAATTCCACTGTCCGTCAGACCGATCGCTCTCTCAAGGGCATTATGCAGGAGACCTGTGTCACCGTTACCTTGATGAAGTTCTTGCGCCAGGTTCTGCGCCTCTCGGGTGACGTGGCATTTGCGGACGTGATCGAGACCGCGTTCTATAACGCATACATCGGTTCGATGAATACCAAGGATATCGAGACCGTAAACAGCAAGACCCCTGTGAAATACGTTCTTCCGTTCGATAGCTACAGCCCGCTGACGGCAGGCGGCAGAGGTCGCAAGGTCGGTGGCTTTAAGATCATGTCGGATATGTCCTTCTACGGCTGCTGCGCGTGCATCGGCTCCGCAGGCATTGGTATGATGCCCGAGTTTGCGCTCATGCAGACCGAGGACGGCATCGTACTCAATACCTATTACGACGGTGCGGCGACGTTTGTGACCAAGGGCGGTCAGACTGCGACCCTTGCAGAGGCAACCGCGTATCCTTACGGCAATTGCGTAGAAGTGACGCTTGAGATGGAGCACGACGAGGCGTTTGCAATTACGCTTCGCGTACCCGTATGGAGCCGCAAGCATACCCTGACCGTAAACGGTGAGGCGGTTGAGATCGCAAACGGCTACAACACCGTCAACCGCACTTGGAAGAACGGCGACAAGCTCGTTCTCGTGCTGGATGACTCTGTTTATCTCGTAGCACCTCCCGCAAACGCGGTAGATGCGGACAAGATGCGCGCAATTCAGCGCGGCGCGATCGTTTATGCGGTTTCGGGAGAGCTTGGTGAGGATCCGCTGGGCATCTATGAGCCTTTGGTCGACGCAGACGGCAGATTGACCGACGTTAAGGAGATCAAGGTCGACGAGATCCCCGAGGCTTACTCCGCACTCTCCATCGGCTGTGCGGACGGCAAGCGCCTTCGCGTAGTGGACTACGCATCCGCGGGCAGAGATTACAACGCACCTATCGAATTCTGCGCATGGTTCCCGATCGCGGAATGATTGAAGAATAAAAAGCAAAAGAGCATCCGAGGGGTGCCTTCCATAAAGCAGGTTTTACCTGCCGAA
>JAFTJB010000145.1 GCA_017456625.1 Clostridia bacterium | reverse complement strand
TGCTCTATCTTGACCCGGACATTGTTGTCAACGCTTCGGTCAAGGAGCTTTACAGCATGCCCATAGACGGCTATTACTTTGCCGCGGCATCACATAATGGACCTGTAACACGGACCTTTAACGGTGTTCGCCTGCACCTGGAGCGTGGCTGTCCGTATATCAACTCGGGGGTGCTTCTCATCAACCTTGCGATCCTTCGTGAGGAACAGAGCTACGGCGATGTTTTTTCTTATATTGAGAAAAACAGAACGCGCCTGTTTTTGCCCGATCAGGATGTGCTCAGCGGTTTGTACGGAAAAAGAATTAAAAAGCTGGACACCTTGCGCTACAATATGACCGAACGGCAGTACCGTTATCAGCGCTTCAGGGGAAAGAAAATCGACTTGGATTGGGTACGCGAAAATACGGTCTTTATTCATTATTGTGGAAAAAACAAACCGTGGAAGGCGGATTATTCGGGCAAGCTCAATTGCTTTTACAATGAAGCGCTTAATGCGCTTGAGCGGGAAGCCCCCCGCGAGCGGGTGCTTACTGTGTAAAAATCATCCTATATCTTGACTCCTACGCAGTTTTGTAATATAATAATGGTAACGAAGCATTGAAGAGGAGCTGTGTATGGCACATCCGTTTTTGCATTTTGCAACCATAACAAAGCATCGCCACCGTGTTATCGCGCACTGCTTCCGTGTCGGAATCGGTTGGCAAGGGCTTTTTCACGATCTTTCCAAGTACGCACCGACCGAATTTTTGCCCGGGGCAAGATATTACCAAGGCACGCGAAGTCCCAACGAGCGCGAGCGCGAGATCTTTGGATACAGCGCGGCGTGGATGCACCACAAGGGGCGCAACCGCCATCATTTTGAGTATTGGAACGATATCAATCCCGCAACCAAAATGTACGAGCCCGTCCGTATGCCCATGCGATACGTCAAGGAGATGTTTTGCGACCGCGTAGCGGCGAGCAAGATCTATCAGGGGAAAAACTATACCGACGAGCATCCGCTTCTTTATTTCCGTCGGGGTAACGCGCGGAAAAAGATGCACGCGGATACGGCAGATCTTTTGGAGGGCTGGCTCGTTATGCTTGCGGAGCGTGGAGAAAAAGAGACCTTTGCGGCGATCAAGCTGATCCCGAACGGCACCGTTTATTGGGAAGAATAAAAAGCACCGCACGGAAATTTCCGTGCGGTGTTCTTTTTGTAAATTAATCTTCCTTCTTGTCTTCGCCACCGTTTTCGAAGTGATCCCAATCAATAACAGGGAACTCATCGAAGATGGTCTTGAACTCAAGAACAGGATTGCCGTCAGCGTCGAGCATGTTCTTGCCCTTCGCGTTCTTCTTGTTCACCGTGTAGGTGAAGCGATCGTAGTAATCCTCAATGTCAGCCTTCGTAAAGATGGCGGGCATGTAGTAGCTGGATTCAACGTCGGTCAGATCCTCGCTGATCATGACAGCGTTCTGGTTGAAGATGATCGGAATGACGGGAACGTCAGCCATGAGCACCTTTTCTGCCTTGTGGAGCAGGGTTGCGCGCTGTGCATCCCAATCGTCGGGATTTGCGGAGGGGGTAATGCCATTGTCGGCGTAGACCTTCTTGAGTGCGTTGTATGCCGCGCGGAATTCCTCGACGGAATCATAACGTCCGAGGAAGGTCCAATCGTTCTCGGTCAGGCTTGCGAAATAGGGAACAAAGTATGCCGCGTCGATCAGGAGATCGTATGCCTCGCTCATGTAACCGGTGAGGTTGGGAACCTTCTGGTCAAAGTCGTTTACGTTAGCGGCAGAACCGGAGAAGGAGGGAGCGAAGTTTGCGAGCATGGAGAATGCGTTTGCGGAGTATGCAACCGAGTCAACGATCGCGATCTCAAAGTCGCCCTGCTGGAGATCCTCAACAAAGAGGTCATCGCAGACGTCGGTGGGGATGGTGTTGTGCTCCTTGAAGTAATCGTTATTGATAATGGGATCTACGACCTCAACGGATACGTTGAATCCAAGTCCGTCAGCACCCCAAGCCTCTTCAAGCATGGATGCGATCGCGATATGTACTTCATTGTAAGCGGCAACCTTAATGGTAAAGGAGAATTCATCGGGGCGGGTCTGATTGGAGCCGTAGCCAATGCCTGCCGCGGTGAGGAACTGCGTGACCTGTGCAGAATCCTTGTCAGCTGCGGAGGTGTTGAGGATCTTGCCGCCGTTTGTGCGGAAGTCGGTGCCTTTAACGGTATCAAGGAGACCGCCGGGAACCAATGCGGAAGCTGCCTTTGCGAATACGATCTTCTGCGCGATCGCCTCACGGTCGAGCACGAGAGAGAGCGCACGGCGAACGTTTACGTCACCAAAGAGCTTGTAGCCGTTCTCGGAGCCGTCGTCAATGAGCGCGTTTCCGTTGAGATAGCAAACAACGGTGGAGAGTGCGTCGGAAACCTGCGCGTTTGCCTTGACGAACTCGTCCTCACGGATGGAGAGGGGAATATCACCGACGTAGAAAAGTCTGCCGTCTTGGTAATCCTTAAGGATTTCCTCGTCGCTCTTGGAGCAATCCACGAGCAGACGGTAGTTGGTAACTGCCTCATCGATGTCATCGGTCTCGGGATCTCTGTTGTAATATGCGTTACGCTCGAGATAGAAATGGCTGATCTTCTGCGTATCGTTCATTTCTTCCTTATCCCATGCGTTGCCCCGGTTGTCGGTCCCGTACAGATCGTATTCAATGCCGTTGTCCTCCTCGAAGACGATTTTACCGAGCTTGTAAGGACCGCTGGTCACGATCGAGGATCCCTTTTTTGCCCAGTCCGCGTTCTTCGCAACTGCGCTCTCAAGCAGGGGAGCGGTTGCAACGCTGGTGAGGTTGATGAGGAACTGCTCGTAATCGGGCTTGCCCTCGAAGGTGATGATCAACTGATCGGTGCCCGCAACCTCAACACCGAGCTCATCGATGTAGACGTTGGTCTTACCGCCTTCCTTGATCAGACGAGCATTTTTGATATCGTAGAGGAGGGATGCGGCGGTATGGCTGACGTCACACTTGAGCAAGCGCTTCCATGCAAATACGGCATCGTCCGCAGTTACGCGGGTACCGTTGCTCCAGTATGCCTCGCGGAGGGTGATCTCCATGTAGTACTCTTTAGTATCCTCGTTGTAGCCCGTCTCATAGGTATCTGCGAGACCGTTCTCGATCTTTCCGTTTTCATCGAGCGTGAAGAGCGTCTCAAAAAGCATGCCGACTACGTTTGCCGTGTTTTGGTTGTAGTAAGCATTGATCGGATCGAGGTCATAGAGATCATCGGACAAGTACATTGTGATGTAAGGGCCCTTATCGTCGTCAAACTCGGGTCCGCCGCAGCCTGCAAGCGCGGGAACGATCAGAATGACGCAGAGCAAGAGTGCAATAATCCTCTTTGACATGGTGATAAAAATCCTCCTCTTTCTAAATGAAAAATTCGATTTGGGGCATAGCACCCCCTATGTACTTCTATATTATATACTATTTATTAACAAATTTCAATAGGTTCTCGAATATTTTGATGTATATTTTGTTAATTTTCTTGGAAAAGTAAAAACAAAAATGAGAAATGGGAGGGAAGCGGAGAATGGAACGGTATGCAAGGACGGATCTTGCATGTGAGCGCATGGGGGAGATTGAAGATTTGCCGGCAGGCTGTCGGTACCGTGAGAGACGTGTGGGCGAGAGCTCTATACAGACGCTATGGGTGGATACCGAGGATGCCGCCGCTTTGATCGGCAAGCCGCGCGGACTTTATTTGACGGTGGATTGCGGAAGGATCCCTTCCTTGGAGGGGGAGCGAATGGAGGTTGTTGCCCGCTTGCTTGCGGGAGAACTGTGTGGACTTGCGAAACGGCTAACGGGGAAGTCGCTCGGCTCGGATTTCGGCGTGCTGATCGCGGGGCTCGGCAACGCATCGTTGACCGCAGATGCAATCGGACCCGAAACGGTTGCAAGGTTGACCGTAACAAGACATTTACGCGAGCATGAGTCGGAGCTTTACCACGGGCTTTCGTGCTGTGCCATTTCCGCGTTGGCGCCCGGTGTGCTTGGACAGACGGGGATCGAAACGCTGGAAATTCTGCGCGGCACGGTCCACGCGGTGCGCCCCGATCTGCTTGTCGTGATCGATGCACTTGCCGCGCGCAGCTGCGACCGCCTTGCCTCTACCGTTCAGATCACGGATACGGGGATCACTCCCGGATCCGGTGTGGGAAACCACAGGATCGGTATTAACCGTGAGTCTGTTGGAATTCCTGTCATTTCCGTCGGTGTTCCGACCGTTGTGGATTCCGCCACACTGGTCTATGATGCGCTGCAAAAGGCGGGGAAGACGCAAATAGACGGTGCACTTCGCGAGGTGCTGGAGAATGGACGCAGCTTTTTTGTGTCGCCAAAGGAGAGCGACCTTGTGACCGAGCATACCGCGCGACTGCTTTCATCAGCACTCGGAATGGCGTTTGGCGGGGCACTTCACGAAATCGCACAGGAGGCATATTTCTGATCCTTCCCTCATAGAATGAAGAGATCAAAGAAAAAGGAGGTGCCTCCCGTGCATCAATTACCGTCCGGAAAAAATGTGCTCGGAACGAGCGAAAAAGTAAAGGATCCTGTGACTTTTGGCGGAAAGTACCGCGTTTTTGCGGCTTTTATCATATGTGCAGCGCTTCTCGGCGCGGCATTTGCGATCAGTAGTATATGGAGGTCGACCGATAGCGGAACGTCTTTTTTTGAGAAGCTCGGGAGCTTTTTCTCGCAGGATGAGGATGGCGGTGAAGATCTGCCACCCGTGACCGACCTGCCCGATATGACCACTCCTCCCTCGCCGGAGTCGCCGAGCGTGCCGTCCGATGCAATTACCGTTATTTCCAAGGATCTTTCCTGTTCCTCACTCGGTGAGAATTATTATCTCAATGAGACCGACTATCTTCCCGATATCAACGCGTTGCTCGGAACAAAGCTCGATCTTACGGCAAATGAGAGCGGCGCGCCGCTTGTGCTGATCGTACATACGCATACGGTGGAGTCCTATCTTCCAAACGGAAGCGAGTACGTGGAGGGTCAGCTTTCGGATGCAATCTATTCCGAGCATACAGATAAAAATATGCTTGCGGTTGGAAAAGCCTTGGTGGCGCGCCTTGCCGAAAACGGGATTTCTGCGCTTCAGTGCACCGTAACGCACACAGGCGAGGGAATGAGCCTGCAGGGGGCATATGGACGTGAGGCGGAAAGCGTCAAGGGATATCTGAAGCAATATCCGAGTATTCGGCTGGTCATCGATCTCCACAGAGATTCGATCATGACAGAATCGGGAGAATACGTTCGGAGCGAGGTGCCCGAGAATGGGGAATTGGCACAGGTCATGGCGGTGGTTGGAACCGACAGCAACGGCACACCTTGCGAGTGGGAGCGAAATCTTTCGCTGGCGCTTCAGCTTCGGCAAGCGCTCAACACGGAATGCACGGGGCTGGCACGCCCCGTCTATCTGCGCCGTGCCTCCTTCAATCAGGAGCTTGCGGAGTATTCCTTGCTCCTCGAGGTTGGAACGGGGGGGAACAGCATTGAGCAAGCAAAACGCACCGCCGAAAGGATCGGCGATGCGTTGGCAGATCTGATATTCAAAAATTAATTTCTGCGTGCTTTTTTGCAGTAGCTTTTCAGCGTAAAATACTCAATGCCGAGGATGGGAGCAGAGAGGAGAAGACCTGCGAGAAGGGAGATGCTGCCGCGCTCCATTGCACCGATGAGCCCCACAAATCCAAGCAGGCAACCGACCACGACAAAGGTCTTGGCAATGGCGATCGCTCTTGCGGAGGTCAATGCAGACACGATCGCAAAGAGGATGGAAACCACTCTGTCAAGGAGCTTTTGAAGCTTGCTTTCGGGAATTTCTACTTCGGTGAAATATGCTTCAATAATTCTTTTATTGGAAATAAAACGCTGTTCGTTTGCAAAACTCTTATTCATAATTACCTCCGAAAATACCAAAAATGGAATTTCTGTGCCTTGATTATAACAGATAAAAATCGATTTGTCAATAGGTTTTTTCCAAAAAAAGAAAATTTTTTCGAAAAACTATTTACAAACCGAAAAAAATGTGTTATAATAATGCCGTAAACGGAAAACGGAGGTCGGATATGGAAACTTATATTGATCGTATCAAGGCGCTCAAGGCGCAGAAGAAGATCACCAACGAGCAGCTCGCGGAGCAGACGGGGATCCCGCTGGGAACGCTGAGCAAGATCCTCGCGGGTATGAGCGATTCGCCCAAGCTTGCCAACGTCGTTGCCATCTGTCGCGTCCTGGATTGCTCGCTTGAATACATCGTCAGCGGCACGCCCGAGAATACCAATAATTATACGCTCACGCAAGGGGAGATCCGACTTGTGGAGGATTACCGTAAGCTTGACCGCTTCGGCAGAGATCTGGTTGAATTGGTGGTCGCCAAGGAAGCGGAGCGGACAGAGGCTACCGCTACCGAGGAGACTCCCGCAGAGCACGAGGGCGATCGCGCGCGCATTCTGCGTCCCATTTCCGCAAAGCTTCGTTATGCATATACCGAGCCCGCGCACACGGGCAAGCGTGACATTCCGCTTTTCGATCTTCCCGTTTCCGCAGGTGTGGGAATCTATCTGGAGGAAGAGGCGGTCGAGACCATCCGTATCCCGAATAACGAAAAGACCGCGGAGGCAGACTACGTGCTTCGCATCAGCGGTAACAGTATGGAGCCGAAGTATTTCAACGGCGACTATCTGCTTGTCAAGCGCGAGGAGAGCGTTGAGGAAGGGGAGCTTGGAATCTTCCTGCTCGACGGCTGCGGCTACTTCAAGGTGTACGGCGGCGATAGATTGCTCTCTCTCAATCCCGCCTACGGTCCTATCCTGCTCAAGGATTTTTCCGAGATCCAATGCAAGGGGCGCGTGATCGGCCGCCTGCGCAGAAAATAAAAGAAGCCGCATGTGCGGCTTCAGATTACTGACAAAGTGTTCTAAAAAACAAACCGTTCGTCAAAACAGCCAAAGGGTACTAATATGCAGCCTCCCCTGTGTAAGGGGAGGTGGCATTTTCGCAAGAAAATGACGGAAGGGTTGGAATTTTCCTTCGCTTTTTGAATAAAGTTAGAGCCAACCCTTCAGTCTCGCATGCGCTCGACAGCTCCCCTTGCACAGGGGAGCCTTTCTTTTGTGCAATTTGCTGATTGAAACTTTTTGCAAAAGGTTTGTCAGTAGCCTGAAGCCGCATGTGCGGCTTCTTTTATATTCCCCCCTGCTTGAGACTGTGATTTTGAGTGCTAAAATGCTTCCTTATTAGCATTGATCCTATTTGATTTTTTTGTTTTTCTCGGCACTTTCGGGGGTTTTTGCGGCATTTTACGTTATAATTGCCGCCGCATTTTCTCGAGCGCGCCCTTTTCAAGGCGTGAGACCTGCGCCTGCGAGATGCCGATCTCCGAGGCGATCTCCATTTGCGTTTTGTTTTGGTAAAAGCGAAGATTGATGATCTTGCGCTCGCGCTCCGTGAGCTGCTTCATTGCCTCGCGCAGTACGATATTCTCAAGCCATGCCTCGTCACCGCCCGATGTGTCCGCAAGCTGATCCATGACGTAGAGCGTATCTCCGTTGTCGTTGAAAACAGGCTCGTAGAGCGAGATCGGCTCGATGATCGCCTCCATTGCGTGCAGGACGTTCTCTTTTTTTTCACCGAGGTGCTTGGCAATCTCCTCCACTCCGGGCTCGCTCTCCTTTTGCGCGATCAGCTCCTCGCGCGCTTGCAGGGCGCGGTAGGCAAGCTCGCGTACCGATCGGCTGATGCGAATGGCGTTGTTGTCACGCAGATAGCGACGGATCTCTCCAATGATCATCGGTACGGCATAGGTGGAGAATTTGACGTCAAGATCAACGTTGAAGTTGTCCACCGCCTTGACAAGCCCGATGCAACCGACTTGAAAGAGATCATCGGGGTTTTCTTTTCGCCCCGTAAAGCGCTGAATGATCGACAAAACAAGACGCAAATTGCCGTAGATCAGCTCACGTCGTGCATCTTCATCTCCGTTTTTGGCTTTTTTGAGTAGATCTGTCTTTTCTTCGTCGGTCAGTACCTTGAGCTGCGACGTGTTGACACCGCAGATTTCGACTTTGTTATAGTACATATTTTTGAAGGCTCCCACAATCTTTTTCAAAAAAAGTATTGCCGAGAGCCTTCGTTTTTTATTCAGAAAAGACCTTGCCCATTATTTGGGAATACGACGGATCAGACCATTTTTCCAATTGTAAAAAGAACCTCGCGGAGTGTGGCGTAAATCGGGAAGTAGTTGGCAATTGGCAGAGGATTTTTTCCTCTTCCGCATTCGATCGTAAATGCGGGAAGTCCCAATTTTTCGATGCACCAATCGGTTAGTCCGCCGTAGGATGCAAGACCTGTGGCATGAGAGAGACGGTAGCCGGAGAGTGCAGAGATCCTTCGCGCGATGGCAGTGGAGGCAGGGGGACATTTGCCGCGACTGTCAAAGTAGATCTCCTCGCCTTGCGTATGTAAGGTCAAAATCAAGCGTAGATCCTCATGAAAACGGATCCAATTGCAGAGCTGTGCGACCTCGGGCTCACTTTCGGGGAATTCCCCCGCATAGCGTGTCGGCGCCCCCTCCGTGATCCCCGATTCTCGCTTGTATTCCGCAAATTCCGCATCGTAATTGTGATTGAGATCCACACCGCGCGCATTCGCCTGCCACCCCGAAAAATCCTCACCGCAGTTCATTTTGATCAGCCGTTCAAAGAGTGGATTTTCTTCCGTGATCCCGTGGATCTGATATTCTACGCCGTCAGGGTTGAGCATGGGGATGACGTTGACGGTGTATTGCTCGCAAAAGCGGTAAAGGGAGGTGCGGTAAATGCTCTTGTCGTTTCGGTAGAGCTCACAGAATTCGTTGAGAAATCGCAAAAGGATCACCGAGGTGATCCACTCCATTCCGTGGTGCGCGCCGACGTAAAGGAGATTTTTCTTTCCGCTTCCAACCGTAAACAGTGGGATCCCGCGACCGAGCAGGCTTTCTCCGAGATAGGAAAAGCCGAGAAAGGGATATCGCTCGGTGAAAATCGTCGCCAACTCCAATATCTTTTTATGGTCGAGCGGCTGTGTGTAGCCGATGATGCGTTCGTTCATGCTGTTTTCCTTTCTTTGTCTTGTAATTGCTATAAGAATATGCGAAAAAAAGAAAAATATTTACAAATAACAGAGGAAATTGTGAGCAAAATATGGTACAATGATCTTATCCTTATCATACGGAGGCTTTTCATGGAACTGTCACTCTTGGATCGATACCGAAAAAAACGGCTCACGCTCATTTATGCCGTTTTGATATTTGGGATCGCACTTTTTTACGCGGCGGTTTGCACGCCCGTTCACATTTGGGCGTATAGCAATATTCTGGTCTCGGAGACCGTTTTTCTGATCGTTTGGGACGGCGTCGTCACAGCAGTTAACTATCTTTTTTATTGGGTCTCATTTGCCTTTATGCTCTACTTTTTTGCGCGTTTTACCGCAAAAAACAGCAAATCCGTGCTTTTTGTGTACCTCGGAGCATCGGCGTTCCTTTATCTTGCAAACCTACTTTCGTCCTGTATCGTCAACGGCTTTGCGGATTTCGTTCTCAACGATCTTCTGGATGTTTTGATGTATACCGCACTTGACGCCGCACAGATGGCGTTTGCCGCGCTGCTTGCTTGGTGGGCACTCAAGCCCGCGCAGGAGCATGCCCGCCGCGTGTATCTCAAGGCACGCGGAGACGACCCCGAGGCAACATTGAAAATGCCGCGCTTTTTGCCCTTTACAAGACTGTTCGATTTGAAAAATCCCTTGATGAGAAGCGCGTTTCTTGCTTCCGCGATCAGCGCGGTCTTTCATATTGCCTCGCGAATACGCTACGATATCTTTTTTGGCGCGCCGGTGAATACCGCAGATCTGCTTTGGATGATCTTTGCATACGTCTCCGAGCTTATCGCATGGCTCGTCGGTTATTTTATTATGATTCTGTTGCTCAATCATCTTGACATTAGAGAAGGAAAAAAGGAGTAAACTATGAAAACGTATGAACTGAACGGTACATGGCGTTTGACCGGAAACGGCTTTGACTGCGAGGGAACGGTCCCCGGTTCCGTCTACTCGATTTTACTTGAAAACGGTTTGATGGAGGAGCCCTTTTACCGTGACAACGAGCTGCGTGCGTTGAAGATCTCCGAGCATGCATACGATTTTTCTCGCAAGTTTCACTTTACGCGCACGTCGCACCGTGTTTTTCTTTGCTGTGACGGCCTGGATACGCTCTGTACGGTCACACTCAACGGTCATCGCGTTGCCGAAACCGACAATATGCACCGCCGCTATCGCTTTGACGTGACCGAATTCCTTCTCGACGGGGAGAATGCGATTGCGATCAGCTGCGCTCCCATTCTTCCGTACATCAAGGAAAGACAAAAAGCCGATCCGCTGATCAACAAATCCAAGGACTGCATGAACGGCTTTGGACACCTGCGCAAGGCACATTACATGATGGGCTGGGATTGGGGCGCGCGCTTGCCCGATATGGGAATTTGGAGACGTATCTATCTCTTGGAGCAGGATTCTGCGGAAATTACCGCGTTTTTTGTGGAACAGAGACACGAAAACGGAAAGGTGTTTGTCACACCGCGCGTGGAGATCGACCGCCCTGCGGAGGTCGAGGTGACCGTTACTGCACCCGACGGCGGCTTCTTTACGTTGCCTGCTAACGAGGAAAGTGAGATCGAGCAGGCAAAGCTTTGGTGGCCGAATGAGCTTGGCGAGCAGCCGCTCTATACCTTTGCCGCGACCGTGATCGAAAACGGAGAGGCTGTTGACAGCTCCGTGAAGCGTATCGGCTTGCGCACGCTACGCTTGGTACGAGAACGGGATGAATACGGTGAGAGCTACTATCACGAGGTCAACGGTGTTCCGTTCTTCGCGATGGGTGCGGATTATATTCCCGAGGACAACATTCTTTCCCGTGCAACAAAGGAGCGCACTGCACGTCTTTTGCAGGATTGCAAGGACGCGCATTTCAACACCGTTCGTGTTTGGGGCGGAGGATATTACCCCGAAGATCATTTCTTTGAGCTTTGCGACGAGCTGGGTCTGGTGGTTTATCTGGATCTGATGTTTGCTTGCTCGTTTTATCCGTCCACCGCGGAATTTCGCCGCAACGTAGAGGCAGAGGTGCGGGACAATCTTCTTCGCATTCGTCATCATGCTTCTCTCGGTGTGATCTGCGGCAGCAACGAGCTGGAGTACAATTTCCGTTGGCTTTACGAGGAAAGCGAAAAGGATTATCCCTTCAAGCGCACCTTCTCTGAGATCTTTGAGGTGTTGTTTTTGCAGATCGTGCGCGAATTATGTCCCGATATTCCGTACGTCGGCTCTTCGCCTACCACGGCAGGTCATTTTATCGATCCCAAAAATGAGAATTATGGAGACTGCCACTATTGGGAGGTCTGGCACAGAAACAAGCCCTTTAAGGAGTACAGAGATCACTATTTCCGCTATCTTTCGGAGTTTGGTTTCCAATCCTTCCCGTGCGAAAAGACGGTCAACTCCTTTACAGAAGAGCAGGATCGCAACATCTTCTCGCGTGTGATGGAGCGCCATCAGCGAAACGATGCCGCAAACGGAAAGATTCTCTCCTACCTCTCCGAGACCTTCCGCTATCCCACCTCGTTCGGCACGTTGCTTTATGCCTCGCAATTGCTGCAGGCGGAGGCGATCCGCTACGGTGTGGAGCATTTGCGTCGCAACAGAGGCAGATGCATGGGTGCCTTGTATTGGCAATTGAACGATAACTGGCCCGTGGCATCATGGGCATCCGTCGATTATTACGGACGCTGGAAGGCATTGCATTACAATGCAAAGCGCTTCTTTTCTCCCATTATGATCTCTTGCTGTGAAACGGGTGAATTGGATGGCTTGCCCGGTGTGAATGCAGAGCCTTATGAGTTCGACTACGAAACCCGCGCATCGCTTTCCGTCCATAACGATACGTTGGCTCCTTTTGCGGGAACCGTGCAATGGGCGTTGCGTGATACGGCGGGAAATGTGATCCGAGAAGGCGAGGAGGCTGTCGAGGTGCCCGCAATGTCGGTCGTTACCTTGGCGGAGATGGACTTCTGCAAGACCGACGTGGATCATACTTATCTTTCCTATGCGCTTGTGGCGGACGGCAGAGTTATCTCCGAGGGAAGCGCACTCTTTACGGTGCCGAAGTACTTCGAATTTGCCGATCCCGCGCTACGTTACGAGCAAAACGGTGACGAATTGACCGTGTATGCCGATGCGTATGCAAGATCGGTCGAGATCGATTCGCCCGACAGTGATTTCCTCTTGAGTGACAACTATTTTGATATGAATGCGGGCAAAAAGACGGTGCGCATTTTGCGCGGAGAGCCCAAAACCATCCGCTTGCGTTCGATCTACGATATCCAATAAAATGAAAAGACAGAGATTTTGATTCTCTGTCTTTTCTGTTTATGAATTGGTATCAAAAAGATTGATCTGATCGGAGGGGGAGGGCTTTTGTGCGTGGAAGGGGAGACCGAGATGCTCGTAAGCAAGTCGTGTGACGCATCTGCCTCGCGGTGTGCGATTGAGAAATCCGATCTGCATGAGATATGGCTCGTACATGTCCTCCAGGGTAACTGCCTCCTCGCCGATGGTTGCCGCCAGCGTTTCCAGACCTACGGGACCGCCGTTGTAGAACTTGATGATGCTCTCAAGCATTCGTCTGTCAATGTTGTCAAGTCCCAATCGGTCGATCTCAAGCTTGGTGAGCGCGTAATTGGCAATCTCGGAATTGATGGTGCCGTCTCCCATGACCTGTGCGAAGTCACGCACGCGCTTGAGCAGACGGTTGGCAATTCGGGGGGGTTCCGCGCGAGCGGCTTGCGATCTCCATCGCGCCGTCGTCGGTGATGTCCATTTCAAGGATCCCCGCGTTGCGGCGTACGATGGTGGCGAGCTCCTCGGGCGTGTAGAGCTCGAGCTTGAGCAGAACGCCAAAGCGATCGCGGAGAGGGGTGGTGAGCTGTCCTGCGCGCGTAGTCGCGCCAATGAGCGTAAAGCGAGGCAGATCGATGCGGATGCTGCGTGCCGCAGGTCCTTTTCCAATGATGATATCGATCGCAAAATCCTCCATCGCGGGGTAGAGGATCTCCTCGACCGATCTCGAGAGGCGATGGATCTCGTCAATGAAGAGCACGTCGCCTTCCGCGAGGTTGGTCAGGATCGCGGCAAGGTCACCCTGCTTTTCGATCGCGGGACCGGAGGTAATGCGGATGTTAACGCCCATTTCAGTGGCAATAATGTTGGAAAGCGTGGTCTTACCCAAGCCGGGAGGGCCGTAGAGCAGAACGTGGTCGAGCGACTCGCCGCGCTTTTTTGCCGCTTCAATGTAGATTTTGAGGTTTTCCTTTGCCTTATCCTGACCGATATAATCCTCCAGCCGCTTGGGGCGGAGAGATACGTCAATGTCCGAATCCTCTGCGGTGTAGCCCGTATTGAGGATCCTGTTTTCAAAATCAAATTCTTGGTTGTCCATACAGTGTCCGTTTGTCCTTTCTTACGGTGTCAACCGGAGTATTTCATAAGCTTCTTGAGCGCGGTACGGATGATCTCCTCGAGAGGCATATCTGCGGGAATATCCTTGACGGCGGACATTGCCTCCGCGCGGGAATAGCCGAGCACGAGCAGGGCATCGATCGCCTCTGCGGTCGCGCTCTTTTTTGCGCCCGTTGCGGGGGTGTCGAGATCGATGGAGGACGCGCCGAGATCGGTGCCTGCGTTTTCCTTCATCAATTTGTCCTTGAGCTCCAGAATGACGCGTGCCGCAGTCTTGGGGCCGATGCCGTTTGCCTTGGCGATGGTCTTTTTGTCGTCGGTGCAGACGGCAAGCGCAAATTTTTCGGGAGTGAGCAGAGTCAAAATGGACATTGCCGCCTTGGGGCCGATGCCCGAAACCGAAATGAGGAGCTTGAAGGTGGAAAGCTCCGCCTGCGTTGCAAAGCCGAAGAGCTCAATGTCGTCCTCGCGCACGGCAAGGTGCGTGTAAAGACGAACCTGCGGCGGCTCCTTGACCGATCGGTTGGCGGGCATTGCGTCGTAGGTCGTTCCGCTGATCGTCAGGCGGTAGCCGATACCGCCCGCATCGATCACCGCACATCCGTTTTCCAGGTGTGCCAGCGTTCCGCTGATATAGTAAAACATAATTTATTCTCCATTCGTGGGGGATTGTTCGTTGCTGTCCTCGGTCTCTTCGATCACTTGGTTCTTTTCCTCACTCGGAACGACCGAAACGATCGCACGGAGCACGGGGATCTTTTTCATTCGCTTTTCCAGAATGATCAAAAGCAGGAGAAGCGCGCCCGAAATGATGGAAACCGAAACGCCGACGGTGTAGGTGTGGGGCTTGTAAACAATGTCCACCGTGTGGGTCTGTCCCGCCTCTCCGTCGATCGCAAACGCGACGAGCGAGCCGAGCGCCTTGGTTGTCTTGACCTCTGTGCCGTCGACGTAGATCTTCCAGCCGTCGTCATAGGCAAGAGTGGTCAGCACGGTCTCGTGGGGGCGGGATGCGGTGAAGGTGCCGTGGATCTCGTCCTCGGTGTACTCGGTGACGTTGAGCTGATCCTTTTTGAGGGTGTTGATCGCGTTCTCAAAGACCTCGTAATCAATGTAATAGAACGCATCCTGGTTGTTCATCACGTAAAGATACTGCTTTTGCAGGGTGAGATCGAGCGAGATCTTGGTGCCTGCCTTGAAGTTGCCGAGAGAGATGATGCGGTGGGTCTCGTTTCCGTAATAGGAGCCGAGCGGGGTGGGATTGGTCTGTCCCGAATTGTGAACGAAGAGTCCGAGCTTGACCTCTCTGGGGTAGTCGGAGGGGAGGTAGAAGTAGAGCTCGCCGTCGCGCTCGGTCGTGAGCGTGAAGGAGAGTACACCTTCCTCTGCCTGTTCCTTCTTTTCGTAGCGGGTGTAGGTTGCCTTTGCGTCGCTTGCGGGGACGGATTTGAGCGTTCCGTCGTCGATGTTCTCCTCATCAACGTGGATCGGCACGAAGACCTGTTGCGTTTCTTCTGTTCCCAGCATTGCCGTAATGATGGCATTCATGCGTTCAAAGGGGCTGTTGTACTTGTCCACGTATTCGGAGGTGGTAACCGTTTCCTCAATGTCAAGGAATTTGTTGAGATACTTTTTGAGGGTATCGACGATCGATCCGACTGCCTCTACCTCCATGACCTCGCTCTCGTCGTCCTTTGCAGTGTCCGGATTGGGGGCGACGTTGGTGTAGCCCATGACGAAATTGAGCAGCTCGTCCGAAACACCGTAGGCGATGGAAAGGGCATAGGGATTGCGATACGCGATATATCCCGTGCTCTCGTCGGTCATGTAAACGTCATAGTAATTTTTGTAAATATCCTTGTCGGAAATGATATACTTCAAGCCGAGCAGGGAATCGTTGACGGGAGTTCCGCCGAGATATTTTGACCAATGTGATTTGGATGCGTAGCCCATTTTATTGAGGAATTGGATCGTCTCCTTGTTGAGCGTGGAGGTCGAGCCCGAAAGACCGCGCAATTCAAGTGCCATATTGTCGTTGGTGCTGCGGAAAATGGTCTTTTCCATGCGGTAGAAGGAGGGATCGCTTGCCTTCACGCGCTCGGTAATGGGACGCATCTTGTCAAGAAAATCGTTGTAGTAGCTGTATCGGGAGTATCCGACGTCCTCATCGAGTGCATTGAGATTGAAGAGCCCCGCGATCAGCGTTTCGGCACAGACGACCGCGACCAGCGCGATGGCAACGAGTCGCTTTTTGTTGCTTGTCCGCAGGATCGCCAATACCGAGAGGTAGACGTACATGAGCAGAAGCGTAAACCAAACGGTTTTGTAATCGCTCGGATTGACGTACTCGCCGCCCTCGGTGTATTTTTGCAGGATCACGCAAAGGAGTGTAATGATACCCGCGACACCTGCCATTGCCTTGAGCGATACGCTCTCAAATTCCGCCAATGCCTTGCAGGCAAGCACGCAGAGGATAAAGCAGAGCATGAAGCTGTAGCGATAGTTGAGCCAGTTTGGATTTTGGAAGCCGTGCATGACAAGATCGGTGACGTTGAGCGTTGCGATGATCACGAAAACGATCACGAGGACACCTGACACGATCTTTTCACGGATCGAATACTTTTTGGAGAAGAAATACGCGGGAATAAAGAGAAGCGTGAGGAGTCCGCAGTAAACGAAGGGAAGTCCCTCGGGACGGACGGTGTCGTAGGAGCCGGGCAGGAATTTGTAGAAGAGATCGAGCAGATCAAAGTTGGTCAAAAATTCCCACTTGGTCGTCGAGAAGGTGGTCTTACCGAAGTTGAGCGAATAGTAAGCACCGAGCAAAACGACCGCGGCAATGCCGAGCGCGATGACGGAGTAGATCGCCATGCGCATAAAGGATTTCAAAAAATGGAAGCGCTCGCGGAGCGGATTTTCCGCGTGGATCACGTAGTAGAGGAAAAAATAGATCGCGCAATAGATGCAGACCATGTAGCCGATATAGAAGTTGCTCCACACCGTAAGGGCTAAGAAAATGGTGTACATCTTGAATTTTCCGTGCTTGATGAGCTGCTCGATACCGAGGGTAATGAGCGGGAGCCACATGAGCGCATCGATCCACATGGTGTTGTGCTGCTGCACGACCGCGTATGCGGAGAGCGCGTAAAAGACCGAGAAGGTGATGACCGCGAGGGGCTTCTTCTGCTTGAAGGTGCGGTGCATATAGTAGCCGAAGGTGCCGCCACAAATACCTACCTTGAGCAGGAAAAGAGTCAGCAACGCCTCGAGCATGCAATCCTGCGGGAAGAGGCAGACAATATAGGAGAGGGGGCTGGCGATATAGTAGGCATAGATGCCGAGAAACTCGCCGCCGAGCGCACGCGCAAAGGAATAAAGCATACTTGCATCGCCCCAAACGGCGTTGCGGAGTGCCTCAAAGAACCAGACGTACTGACCTGTGAGGTCGAGCACGAGCACCGCGCCGTCATCAAATGGATGGATTCCTCGGATCGCGTAGATAAGGTACATGATGACCATGGGGAGGATCGCGCAAAGCGAGAGATACCCATACGTCTTGAAAAATCGCTGTCTTTTTTCGATTCGCTCCAATTGACCGAGCAGCATCGCCTCGGTCACGGGCTTGTTTCGCTTCAGAAAATTGAGCGGATTGTGCATGAATGAAAAGATCCTTTCTGATACTTGCGGTCAGGATTCCGCTTTTATGTGCTCTCGGATCGCTTTTTCGAATTTGATCCGATCTACGGTCATATCTCGGTTGCAGGTCTCGCATTTTACGCGCACCTCTGCGCCCACGCGCAGGACCGAAAAAAAGGCGCCGCCGCAGGGGTGTGGCTTTTTGAGCTTGACGCGGTCGCCCGCGCGAAGGGGAATGATCTGCATAGTACGCCTCCATAAGAAAATTTCACCTATCATTATAGCATAAAAATCGGGGTATGTAAACCGAATTTTTACTTTTTTATGACGATTTTTCGATATTTTTATAAAAAAGATGAAATACTGTTTGACTTCTTCTAATTATAGTGTTATAATATATACTGAATTGCTGTGCCCGAGGCACGGCAGAAAGATGAGGTTTGATTGAATGAGAATTCTCGGCATTGATCCGGGGCTTGCGATTGTGGGCTGGGGGATCGTGGATTATCAGAATACGCGATTTCGCACCGCAGCGTACGGATCCTTGCAGACACCCGCGCATACGAGGACAGAGGAGCGGCTCAAGCTGATCTATGATGGAATGCGGGAGCTGATCGAGACCTACAAGCCGGATGCGCTCGCGGTGGAGGAGCTTTTCTTTAACACCAACATTACAACGGGTATCCGCGTTGCCGAGGCGAGAGGCATTATCTTGCTTTCCGCGGAGCAGGCGGGGATCCCGATCTTTGAGTATACACCGCTTCAGGTCAAGCAGGCGGTGGTAGGCTACGGACGGGCAGAAAAACGGCAGGTCATTGCCATGGTCACAAAGCTTTTGGGACTTCCCAAGCCTCCCAAGCCAGACGATACGGCAGACGCGCTTGCCATTGCCATCTGCCACGCACACAGCGGTGCATCGAGGATCGCCGCGTATTACAATCAATGACTTTTATCGAAACGGAGCGTTACTATGTGGTTTTCTGAACATTGGAAGGACTATGAATTGCTTGATACCTCGGACGGCGAGAGACTCGAGCGCTGGGGAAAATATATACTGATCCGTCCCGATCCGCAGATCATTTGGAAGGGTGTTGCGGATCATCCCGCTTGGAAGCGCGCGGATGCGATCTACCGTCGCTCCAACGCAGGCGGTGGCGGATGGGTGAAAAACAAGCTTCCCGAGGCGTGGAATATCCGCTACGGCTCGCTTGGCTTCGTCCTCCGTCCCATGGGCTTCAAGCACACGGGGCTTTTCCCCGAGCAGGCGGCAAATTGGGATTGGTTTTCCGGTCTGATCGCGCGCGCCAACCGTCCCATCAAGGTGCTCAACCTCTTTGCATACACGGGTGGAGCTACCGTTGCGGCGGCATCTGCGGGCGCATCTGTCGTACACGTGGATGCGGCAAAGGGAATGGTTGCGCAGGCAAAGGAGAACGCGGCTCTTTCGGGGCTCGCGGAGGCACCGATCCGTTACATCGTCGATGACTGTAAGAAATTCGTCGAGCGTGAGATCCGCCGCGGAAATCACTACGACGGCATCATCATGGATCCGCCCTCCTACGGAAGAGGCCCCAACGGAGAGGTGTGGAAGCTGGAGGACTCGATCGACGGGCTCATTTCGCTCACGTCGAAGCTCCTCTCGGACAAGCCGCTTTTCTTCCTGGTCAACTCCTACACAACGGGGCTTTCTCCCATGACGATGAGCTACCTTTTGGAATTGAACGTCAGACGTCGCTTCGGCGGTGAGATCGAATCGGGAGAATTGGGACTTCGCGTCACACAAACAGGTGCGTTCCTGCCCTGTGGCGCAAGCTCCAGATGGTATTGCGAATCATAAACGAAAGGATGGACAGGCAGTTGTCTGAGATCTTTATTCATACGGAAAATCTCGCCTTTTCCTATAAGGACGAGGAGGGGAAGATCGAAAGTCCCGCGCTGCGCGGCATTTCGGTCGATATCCGCGAGGGGGAATACGTTGCGGTGCTGGGACATAACGGCTCGGGTAAATCCACCTTCGCAAAGCTTCTTAATTTGATTTTGGAGCCCACGGAGGGACGGCTCGTTGTGGACGGCTTTGATCTGACCGATCACGAGCTGACCGATGAGGAGGTGCTTGCCCTCCGCCGTAAGGTGGGTATGGTGTTTCAGAATCCCGATAACCAGCTCGTTGCGACCATCGTGGAGGAGGACGTTGCCTTCGGACCCGAAAATCTCGGTGTTCCGATGCCCGAATTACGAGAGCGCGTGGACCGTGCGATCGAGACGGTCGGCATGACCGAGTACGCGCAGCATGAGCCGCACCGACTCTCGGGCGGACAGAAGCAGCGTGTTGCCATTGCGGGCGTGATCGCGATGCTTCCCAAGTGTATCATATTCGACGAGTCCACGGCTATGCTCGATCCGGGCGGTCGCCGTGAGGTTTTGGATACCATTCGTATGCTCAACCGCGAGCAGGGCATCACCGTCCTCAATATTACGCATTACATGGATGAGGCGGCACTGGCTGACCGCGTTATCGTCATCAACGACGGTGAGCTTTTGATGGACGGCACCCCCGATGAGGTGTTTGCACAACGCGACAAGCTTCAATCGGTAGGGCTTGAGGTGCCGCAGTGCGCGGAGCTTGTTCACAGCTTGCGCGAGAGCGGATTTGCCATTGAGGGAGAAGCGCTTTCCACCGTTGAGGGGTGCGAGGAGATGCTGTTCTCCGCGATCGAAAAAATCGTTGGCTGAAAAACGGAGAGATCATGGATAAAATCGTATTGGATCATGTAAGTTATATATACGGCGCGGGAACGCCGTTTGAGCGATGTGCGCTCGACGACGTGTCCGTCAACGTACGGGGAGGCTGCATCACGGGTATCATCGGGCATACGGGCTCGGGAAAATCCACCATGGTACAGCTTCTCAATGGGCTTGCAAAGCCCACGTCGGGTAAGGTGCTTCTCGACGGATATGATATCAACAGCACGCTCGATGAGCTTTTGGTCGCATGGAAGGATCGCGAGGAATACGCGGGACTTTCCCGACGCGCGGCAAAAAAGGCGATCCGAGCGGAAATGGAAGGGCGCCGTCGCAGGCTTTGCTTCCGCGTTGGACTCGTCATGCAGTATCCCGAATATCAGCTCTTTGAGGAGACCGTGTTCAAGGATATCGCCTACGGACCTCGCAATATGGGGCTTGAGGATGTGGAAATAGAGGCGCGCGTGCGCGAGGCGGCACTCTTTACGGGTGTGGATCCCTCGTGGTTGGATAAATCTCCCTTCGATCTGTCGGGAGGCGAAAAACGCCGTGTTGCCTTGGCGGGTGTCATTGCGATGCGTCCCGAGGTGCTCGTGCTTGACGAGCCTGCGGCAGGACTTGATCCGCGCGGCAGAAGCTTTATTTTCGAGGGGATTCGTAACTATCAGAGAACCACCGGCTCGACCGTTTTGATTGTCAGCCACAGCATGGAGGACATGGCGCGCTATTGCGACGACGTGATCGTGATGGCAAACGCCAAGGTCGTGATGCAGGGCGCGAGACGGGAGGTCTTTGCGCACGTGGACGAGCTCTCCGAGATGGGGCTCAGCATTCCGCAGATCACCACGCTCATGCGCCGACTTCGCGCGCGTGGGTTGGATATTTCCGACAACGTATACACCGTTGAGGAGGCAATGGAGGCTGTCAAGCGTTACGTTGCCGAGGGGAGAACGGGAGGTGAACTTGTATGAAGGGCGTTTCCTTTGGACAGTATTATCCATCCGATTCGATCCTGCATAAGCTTGATCCGCGTACAAAGGTCATCATGGCGGTCTTTTATATCGTTTGTACCTTCGTATGCAAGAGTGCCGCAGGGTTTTTGGCACTTACGCTTTCGGCATTGGCACTCGTTTTTATCAGCCGTATCCCATTGCGCACCATTCTGCGCTCGATCCGTCCCTTGCTCTTCATCATCGCCTTTACCTCGCTGATGAACATATTCTTCACACAAGGCGAGAGAAGACTGACTCCCGAGAGCTGGGTGATCTCCATTTACGTGGAGGGACTTTGGAGTGCTTTGTTTATGACGCTCCGCATCATGATCCTGATCGTGGGCACGAGCTTGTTTTTGACTTATACCACCACGCCAATCGCTCTGACCGATGCATTGGAAAATCTGTTGGGACCGCTGAAAAAGATCCGCGTTCCCGTGCATGATTTTGCAATGATGATGACCATTGCTTTGCGCTTTATCCCGACGCTTTCGGATGAGACGGAGAAGATCATGAACGCGCAAAAGGCAAGAGGCTCGGATCTCTCGAGCGGAAGCCTGCTCAAAAAGGCGAAGGCGCTCGTTCCCATTCTCATTCCGCTCTTTGTTTCCGCGATCAACCGTGCGTTTGAGCTTGCTGCGGCAATGGAGTGCCGTTGCTATCACGGCGGAGAGGGAAGAACGAGACTTAAGGTGCTGCGCTATCGTACGCGCGATTGGGTTGCAATGCTGACCATACTCGTCTTTTTTGCGGGTATCTTCGCTTTGCGCTATGTACCGTGGCTCTATATCATGGGGTGACGGCATGAAGATTTTACTCAAGATCAAGTATCTCGGCACCAATTATTGCGGCTATCAGGTACAGCCCAATGCCGTCAGCATCCAGCAAAAGCTCAACGAGGCAACGGCGGCGGTGTTTGGATATGACTGTGATATCGTCGGGTGCAGCCGCACCGACAGCGGTGTGCATGCCAACGAATTTTGCGCGACCGTAGCCAAAAAGGGAACCGAGACGTTGGAGACGTCGGTTGCCGTCTCGCGTATTCCTTTGGCACTTTGCGCGCATCTGCCCGAGGATATTGCCGTGTTTGACGCGCGGTGGGTGGAGGAAGACTTCCATGCACGCTACGACGTCAAGGAAAAGGAATATCTCTATCGCATCTATAATTCCCCTGTGCGTGATCCCTTTGAGGAGGGGCGCTCCTGCCGCTTGCCGAAGCGCATCGACGACGAGGGACTGCGGAATATGCAAAGAGCGGCGCAAAAGCTTTGCGGAACGCATGATTTCTCCGCATATATGGCGCAGGGCTCAAGGGTCGTGTCCACCGTTCGCACCGTAACGCACGCATCGGTGGAGCGTGAGGGCGATCTGATCCTCTTTCGCGTTGCGGCAGACGGATTTCTCTACAACATGGTACGCATCCTTGCGGGGACGCTTGTTGAGGTAGGCGAGGGAAAGATCTCTCCCGATGAGATCGATGAGATCACCGCATCCCGTGACCGCGCGAGAGCAGGCTCGACTATGCCCGCGTGCGGACTCTATCTCAATCGCGTAAGGTATCATTGATTTTTACTGAAAGGAGAACGGCTTGAAGGCATTTGATTTTTTGAAAAAAAAGCAAAAAACGAGTGTAAAGACGAATACGGAGCCCGTGCTTCCGCATAACGAATATTACGAGCGTGTTTCGGAAAAGCTCGGTATTTTGCAGGTCGTTCTGTATCTTTCCTTGCTTGCGTTCGTCGTGCTCTCGTTCCTCGGGAACACCGACATGATCACTTATGAAAAATTCTATTACTTCGTTAAGGATCTCAACGCCTCTGCGGAGACCGTGGACGTATGGAATACCGATTCGGTCAGCTATCCCACCGACGACGTGCAAAGCTTTACGCTCTACCGCGAGGGGCTTGCCGTGGCGGGGAAGAGCAACGTGACCGTCTTTACGGCAACCGGGCGGTTGACGGTCAGCAAGACCGTGACCTATACCAATCCCGTAGCAGTTGGAGACGGCAAATATCTGCTTGTCTATGACCACGGCGGAAGGCAGTATTCTCTGTACAATTCTTATACGCAGATCCACGCGGGTGAGACCGAATATCCCATCAGCGGTGCGGCGGTCTCTCCAAACGGCTCCTATGCCTTGACGACCTCCTCCGCGGATTATACCTCGGTCGTTTCGCTCTACGACAGCAATTTTTCAATTCTGAACCGCTATAAGAAGAACGGCTACGTAATGGACGTCGCTATCAATTCCAAGGGGGACACGGTCTCTCTTGTGACCTCAAGTGTCAAGGAGGGGCAGTTCCAAACCGAATTGATGATCTGCCGTGCGCAGGAGACAACGGCTCTGGCGACGCTCAAGATCGCGGATTCCTTGGCGCTTTCCTGCACGTTTACCGAAAATGACATTGTGCAGATCCTTTGCAGCGGAGGTACTTACACCTACACCGAAAACGGTCAGCTTGTCAATTCGCAGGATTTTTTGGGTGATACGGTCACCTGCTTTGCGGAAAGCGAGGAGGGCTATGCCGTGGTACTCAAAACTGCGGGAACCTCCGAGAAAAAGCAAACGCTTGTGCTTGACAGCCGCGGAAACGTGATGTACAACGGGCAGGCGACAAAGCAGATCGATGCCGTGTCGCGCTACGACAGCACCGTTTATCTGCAAACGGCTTACGGCATTCTGCGACTGGATGCCGACAGCGGCTCCTACGAGGAGCAGCTTTGTAATACCGAGCAGAAATATCTGCTCGCGGTAAATGACGATGAATTTTTGCTCTGCTCGCCGAAAAAGGCGACGTATATGAGCTTTGATTGAATGAAAAGGAGATACTTATATGGCTGATATTATTTTTTGTTTGGTCGGAATTGCGATCATTCTGATCTCTGCGAAGCGCGGATTCGTCCGCTCGCTTTTGAGCTTTGGAAAGGGCTTTCTGGCAATCGTTGCATCCTATCTGTTCGGCAATATGCTCGGTCCGTGGATCGGTGAGATGATCCCCGCGATCAGCGGTGTGATCGCCAATTTCTTGAGCTATCTGCTCGTGTTTGTAATCGTTTACGTAGGCTTGATCTTGCTTTCCTGGGTGCTGGGCGCCTTGATCGACCGCTTAATGATCATCGGAAAGATCGATATGATCCTTGGCGGCGTGATCGGACTCGTGCTTGCGGTCATGGTGCTCTTTATTGCCGCCTCGCTTCTCAAGTTCCTGCCTTGGACGAGAGAGCTGTACGCGGAATCCACCGTCATTCGCTTCTTCGGGGATTCCTCCTTCCTCAAAGCGATCAAGATCTTTGATTTTGGCAACGCGTGGTTCAATTGATCGCGCCGATTATCATAAAATAAGCTCCCAAACGGGGCTTGGTCAAACAAACGAAAGGGTCCGAGTGTATCGGAGAGAAAAAACTCATGGTTATGTGCTCAAAGTGCCAGAAAAGAATGGCAGTGATATTTGTTACAAAAATGGAAAACGGGCAGAAGTCCACGCAGGGGCTTTGCATGAAGTGCGCGAAGGAGATGGGCGTTCCGATCGACAACATTGTCGGGAACGTCATGAACCAGTTCGGCATTTCGCCCGAGCAGCTTGAGAGTGCCGAGGCGGATCTCGGTGCCTTCCTTGCGGATACGCCCTCCGATGCCGACGACAACGAGGACGGCGGCGCACCTGCGATCGATCTGCCTAAGCTCTTCCGCGATGCGCGTATGATGGCGCAGGGCAACGTCGAATTGCCTACCGATCCCAAGCCTGCGGACGGAGAAGGCAAGAAAAAGGAGAAAAAGAAGGGAAAAGAGGAGAAGAAGCTCAAGTTTCTCACTACGTACTGCCGCAATCTGACCAAATTTGCGCGCGAGGGAAAGCTTGACCAACTCGTTGGCAGAGAACGGGAGCTTGCACGCGTGATCCAGATCCTTTGCCGCCGTCAAAAGAACAATCCCTGTCTGATCGGTGAGCCCGGTGTTGGTAAAACCGCAATCGCGGAAGGACTTGCTATGCGAATTGTGGAAGGCAATGTTCCGTATAAGCCTTTGAACAAGGAGATCTACCTGCTTGATATGACAGCACTGGTTGCGGGCACTCAGTTCCGCTGGCAGTTTGAATCGCGCATTCAAGGCTTGCTGGGTGAGGTACACGAGCTTGTCAACAT
>JAFTJB010000144.1 GCA_017456625.1 Clostridia bacterium | reverse complement strand
GAGGGAGAGAGGGGTTAGGGGAGAGAGGGGGCTTCTCCTTAAGAAGTCCCCTCTTTCCCCTAATTTACCCTTATCCTTTCACGTTCGCTCACCGCAAAAGCGAGCTGTCCATGTCAAAGGTGTCCACGCGAGATGCCTCGCGCACACCCTGCGAGTGGGCATGAACGTTATGTAAGAGCCCAAACATAAGGAAGGTTGCGAGCATCGAGGAGCCGCCGCAGGAGAGGAAGGGCAGGGTGATGCCCACAACAGGAAGCATGGCAAGGCACATTCCCACGTTTTCGAGCACCTGCACGATCAGCATGGCACCAACGCCAACACAGATCAATCCGCCACAGTCCGAGCGGCTTGCGTTCCGCGCGATCATAATGATTCGCACAATCATGACCATAAAGATGATCACAACCACCGAGCCACCGAAAAATCCGAATTTCTCACAAATGGTCGCAAAAATGAAGTCGGTGTGCGATGCGGTGAGGATCTCATAAATACTCCCTCCCGTCACGCCTTGACCGAAAAAGCCGCCCGCCGCGATCGCGTCACGGCTCATGATCGCCTGCCAACCGTAGTTGTCGGGGTCAAGCTCGGGATTGAAGCCTACGATGATGCGCATCTGCTGATACTCCGCGAGTGAGTCCCACAGATACGGCGCGAGAAGCACGACAATGAGGATCACGCCCACAAAATAGAGCGGATTGAGTCCCGCGCAAAAGAGCATGATCGCAATCATGGCAATGTAAACGAGCGCAACGCCAAGGTCGCCCGAGAGCAGGATCAAGCCCACAATGAGCCCCGCGTGCAGCGCCAACAAAAGCACGTTGACGGGGTGGTTGATGCGCTCTTGCACGGTGAAAAGATGCTTGGAAAAGGTGCAAACGAAGGTGAACTTGACAAACTCCGAGGGTTGGATCATAAAGCCCGTTCCGGGGATCTCCAGCCAGCTCTTGTTCGCCGTCTCCATGTTTTCTCCGCTGCTTCCCACAAAAAGCGTCAAAATCAGGAGCGCCGCCGATCCAATGAGCATCGGTAACCATAATTTGTCAATGATCGCCCGATAATCGACGTACGCGATCGCAAACGTCACGAGCGTTCCGAGTATGAACATCGCGATCTGCATCCGCAGCTTTGAGGCACCGAAGTTGTCCACCGCGCCCGCTACCGTCACAATGCTGATGATTGATAATAGCACCGAGCATATAAATAATACAAGGTCTACGTTCCGTACGGCATCCCGCACGATTGACCATACCTTTTGCATCGCGTATCTCCTTTCTACTATGGTTTTTTATGAGAAACTTTTTTCATGAGAAACTTTTTTCATGAGAAACTTTTTTCATGAGAAACTTTTTGAAAGAAAGTAAGGTCGCAAGCGACCGCGAATTTGCTTCGCAAAGTTCGCCTCATACTCTTCAAAAACTTTCCCGAAGGAGGAATATTTGAAGCGCTTTTAGTCTGTTCTCCGTTCGTTTGCATGGAGATCAGATTTTTTTGTTCATTCCACAGCTCGTAAGCATTGCTCTCGCACAGTTTTTAGGGGCCGCTAACCCTAAAAACTCCAAAAAGCGAATTAAACGTTTGGGGCACTGACGGGAGGGGAAGTGACAAAGAATTTTCAAAAGCTTTTCCACGAAAAATCCGAAGGGGGGAAACTTTTTTCAAAAAGTTTCCCCTAATCTTTAACGTTATTTTATTAATACTGTCTGCCCCAGATGACCATGTGGCGTGCGGGCTTGCCGCAGCAGACGCAGGTATCGGAGAGGTGATCCTCGACGAAGGGGATGCAACGGGATTTTACACCGCCCGTGACGTCCTTGAGCTCCTCCTCGCAGGCGGTCTCGCCGCACCACATTGCCTTGATGTAGCCTTCCTTGTTAGCGGCAATATCAAGGAACTCCTCACGGGAGCGTGCCTCGAAGGTGCGCTCGGTGCGGTTTTTGAGCGCGCGCTCGTAGAGCTCGTTATGAACTGCCGCCAAAGCTGCCTCAACCGCCTCCTCGATGTTGTCGAGAGAAACGAAGGTCTTCTCGCGCGTTACACGGCTGACGAGAACGCAGGAATTGTTTTCGATGTCGCGCGGACCGAGCTCAAGACGGAGCGGAACGCCCTTCATCTCATATTGGCTGAACTTCCAACCCGTGGAGTTGTCGCTGTCGTCGAGCTTGACGCGGAACTTCTTTGCAAGGCGATCGCGGATCTCCGCAGCCTTTTCAAGAACGCCCTCCTTGTGCTGCGCGACGGGGATCATAGCGACCTGAATGGGTGCCACGCGAGGAGGCAGGATCAGACCGTTATCGTCGCCGTGCGTCATGATGATCGCGCCGATGGAGCGGGTAGAGAGACCCCAGGAGGTCTGGTGAGGATGCTTTTGCGTGTTGTCACGCGCGGTAAAGGTGATATCGAACGCCTTTGCAAAGCCGTCGCCGAAGTAGTGGGAGGTGCCGCCCTGAAGCGCCACACCGTTGTGCATCATCGGCTCGATGGTGTAGGTCTCCTCCGCGCCCGCGAACTTCTCCTTTTCGGTCTTTTTGCCCGTGTAGGCGGGGATCGCAAGCGTCTCGGCGTAGAAGTCCTCGTAGACCTTCAGCATACGCTGGGTCTCCTCGCGTGCCTCCTCCTCGGTCTCGTGCATGGTGTGACCCTCCTGCCAGAGGAACTCGGAGGTGCGAAGGAAGGGACGGGTGGTCTTTTCCCAACGGACGACGTTACACCACTGGTTGTAGAGCTTGGGGAGGTCGCGGTAGGACTGAATGATCTTTTTGAAATGGTCGCAGAAGAGCGTTTCGGAGGTGGGGCGAACGATAAGTCGCTCGGAGAGCTTGTTCTGACCGCCGATGGTAACGATCGCGCACTCGGGAGCAAAGCCCTCAACGTGATCCGTCTCCTTCTGGAGCAGACTCTCGGGGATGAACATAGGCATATAGACGTTTTCGTGACCGCAAGCCTTGAAGCGCGCGTCGAGATCCTTCTGAATGTTCTCCCAGATCGCGTAGCCATAGGGGCGGATGATCATGCATCCCTTGACACCCGAATAATCAACGAGCTCAGCCTTTTTGACGACGTCGGTATACCACTGACCGAAATCTACGTCCATCGAGGTGATCTGCTCGACCATTTTTGCATTGTTTTTTGCCATTTTTTAGAGGTTCCTTTCTGATTTTTCGCGAAAGACGAAAAAAACTGCATACTTAACTGATATTATAACGCATCGCATGAAATTTGTCAAGGTTTTTGGGAACAAATAATTATAACAGAAGGCTTTGGGAGGCAGATATGCGGATTTATAACGTACGGATCGATGCGGTGACGGCACAGGAGGCGGTGGAGCGGTTGATAGAGGGGGAGGCGCGCGGACGCACGGTGTTCACGCCGAACGCGGTGATGCTGGATGCTTGCCGACGGGACGGAAGGCTTGCCAAGATGCTCAACCGATCAAGCCTGTCGGTGGCGGACGGGAGCGGTGTGCTGCTTGCTGCAAGACGGCAGGGAGAGCCGCTACCGTGCCGTGTGGCGGGAATTGAGTTGGGGGAGCGTATGATGCGGGAGGCGGCAGAGCGAGGCTTGCGTGTCTTTCTTTTGGGCGGGCGCGAGGGCGTTGCGGAGGCGGCGCGTGATCGGCTATGCGGAGAGATCGAAAATCTCTTGATTTGCGGCACGTATCACGGTTATTTTGACAAAACGGGGAAAGAAAACGAGCATGTTTGTAAGTTGATCCGTGCCTCGGCG
>JAFTJB010000143.1 GCA_017456625.1 Clostridia bacterium | reverse complement strand
GGTGTTGAGCGCCTCGAGGAGGGTCTTACCGGGAAGGATCTCTGCTGCCATTGCTGCGGAGTGGGTCATACCCGAGCAGCCGATGGTCTCAACGAGAGCTTCCTCGATGATGCCGTTCTTGACGTTGAGGGAGAGCTTGCACGCACCCTGCTGGGGAGCACACCAGCCCACACCGTGGGTGTATGCGGAAATATCCGTGATCTGCTTTGCCTGGATCCATTTGCCCTCTTCGGGAATGGGAGCGGGTCCATGATCGCAACCCTTTTGTACCTTGCACATATGCTGTACTTCCGTACTCATTGCGTAAGGCATTTCGCTTACATTGCTCATGTTATGTATCTCCTTTTAATTGATTTTTGTTTTATGATCAGAGAATGACTTCGCCAAAGACTTCGCCGAACGCACCTGCCGCGTTGCACTCATCGGTATCGATGTGCATAGCGAGGGCGAACTTGTCGCTGACACGGCAAACGACGTCATCGAAGATGAGGGGGCGGTCGGTGCCGAGCTTGACCTTAACGATCTGCTTATCCGCAACACCGATCTTCTCGGCATCGGCGGGGGTCATGTGGATATGTCTCTTTGCGATGATGACACCCTCTGCGATATCGACCTCACCTGCGGGGCCGACCATCTTAAGTCCGGGGGTACCTGCAACGTCGCCGCTCTCACGGACGGGAGCGCCTACAACGCCGAGTGCGCGCGCATCGGAGTAGGACAGTTCAACCTGGTTTGCGGGACGGACGGGACCGAGAACGCTGACAGCGAGCGTGCCCTTGGGGCCGACCAGCTTGATCTTTTCGTTTGCGGTCGCGAACTGACCGGGCTGGCTGAGCATTTTCTTTACGATCAGCTCTGCGCCCTTGCCGTAGAGGGTCTCAACAGCCTCTGCGGTCAAATGGATGTGTCTTGCGGAAGTTTCAACAAGAACCTTGTTTTCCATAGTACAAAAATCTCTCCTTGTCAATAGTTTCTTTTGGATAGACGGTGAAAAAAGGAAAGTCTGACACTTTTTTCACATACATAATGATTATAACACATCTTTTTGAATTTGTAAACCCGTTTTTGATAATTCCCGTCATATATTTTCATAATTCGCGGCAACGTGCCGCGCCGATTAGTCGCTTTTCGTGCGGTGCGAACAGATACCACGATGGTAAAGATAATGCGTCATCCTGAGCGAGGGAAGAAAATCTGACCGAGCCGAACTTTCGCGCAATGAGGGACGAATGGAGCGAAAGCGCGAAGGTGCGGAGCACCAAGCGGGATCTACTTTAAAATCTTGCTGACTTACCAAATGAAAGTTACTTTCCTATGAAAAGGCTTGGCAAAACTCGATTGTAGATCTCACTTCGGCGTACCGCCTCGTGGTTTTGCTCCGTTTGTGCCAAACTGCGCAAAACTTCGACTACGGACATTGCAAAACAGACATTTATATAACTGCAAATTTTGTGTCCTCCGCTCAAGATGACGCATGGACGGAATGGTCGGGGTGGTTGTTTGCACCGCACGAAAGACGACTATTGGAAGCGGACTTGCCCGCCGGCACGTTGCCGCCGCTCAAGATGATGCATTATTTTTACCTTCGAGGTAAATGTTTGTACAAGCCCCCACTCTACGGTAGTCAAATTTTGCGTCTGCAAACAATGCTGCTCGAAGGCTCTCCTCATCCACCGCTACGCGTGACCCCCCAAAGCTCGGCAAACTCGCTTCGGGGAACTCCGCCGTGGTCCCCCTTTTCCGCTGGAGAAGGATAGCCTCTCCGTCACGCTACCGCGTGCCACACAGCTCCTTTGCACAAGGAAGCCTTTTTTATACTTTGCGCAAATAGACCTTAATAAGACAGCACCTCTTTTTTTGCCCTTTCGTCACATATTACAGGGTTTGCCTGGGCATACTATTTTTTGTATGGAGTTTCATGTATGAAACTTAATGAAAAAGGAGCGAAAATATGGGATGTGAGAGAAGTGAGAGACAAAGAAACGAGGAAGAGGCAAGACAGCTGCTGCTGGACAACATCGGGGAGAGCGGCGGAACGCTGACCAAAAGCGCGCACGGGAATTTTCAATGCATCACGATCATCGGGCAGATCGAGGGGCATTATTTTCTTCCCGAGGGGCAAAAGGCGACCAACTACTAGCATATTCTGCCCATGCTCGTCTCCGCGGAGGAGGACGACGAGGTGGACGGACTTTTGATCCTGCTCAATACCATGGGCGGCGACGTAGAGGCGGGGCTGGCTTTGGCGGAAATGATCGCCTCCATGCAAAAGCCCACGGTCTCGCTTGTTCTCGGTGGGGGACACTCCATCGGTGTACCGCTTGCCACGGCGGCGAGTCACTCGCTCATCGTTCCGAGCGCGACCATGACCATCCATCCCGTGCGCATCAGCGGAACGGTGGTGGGGGTGCCGCAATCCTTCCGCTATATGAGCGAGATGCAAAAAAGGATCGTGGATTTCATCTGCTCACACTCCAAGGCGAAGCCCGAAACGGTGAACGAGCTTATGATGCGCCCCGATCAGATCGCCACGGACTGCGGCTCGATCATCGAGGGCAGGGAAGCGGTGGAATACGGCATCATCGACGAGGTCGGCGGGCTTTCGAGAGCACTGGAGGTACTAAGGGAAATGCGGGGGAGAGGTTGAAGGATATGCGGGGGAGGAAGGGGACTTCTTAATGAGAAGTACCCTTCCTCCCCAGCACCCCCTCCATCCACTAGACCTTTTTAAAAGGAGAAGATTAAAACTGTTTTCTTCGTTGAAGTGCTCAAAATATAGAATAAAAACTGTTCTTATTCTAAAAAATGGAAGAAAAGGGGCAATATTTTTTGCAATTGTGCCGAAAAATACTACCATATCTATTGAATATCGCGCATAACTGTGGTATAATGACTTTGTGTGTGTTCCGAAAAATATGAATTTCGGAGAGAAAATGCTCACAATTATACGACAAAGAGCAGAAACCGTGAGCCGAAGCCCGGCGTCCGCTGCAATGTAAGGACTCGAAGCGCTTGTTTCGGGTATTTCTCTTACGCGCGCAGGCGTGCACGCGACCGGTTCGGTGCGGTAAGGAGGAACTTTTTTTGAAAAACACCATGACATTGCGCTCCGGCGCGATCATTCCGCAGATCTCACTTGAGGAGGCGGAAAAGAAACACTATCTGACACGCAACGTGCTCGCAAGGATGCATCTGATGGCATCGGGCGATCCCATTGCCTTCGATCAGCACGAGGACGGGACGATTACATACTTCTTCGATCCTGCCCGCGTGGTGGAGGCACCGCCCGAAATGTGGTACGCGGCGACTCCCGTCAAGACCGAGACCATGACGCTCGAGTCGGGGGTGGAGATCCCGCGCATGAGCACCAAGCGCGCGGCTGTCTGCGGCTACTACACCAAGGAGCGCCTCGGACAGATGCACTACGACGTCATTGAGGAGCCCGTGGCGTACACGCTCCGCGCCGACAAGTCGCCCATCTACTTCTACGACAAGAAGACCGCGCTCCGTCAGCCCCTGATGTGCGTGCATTGCGAAAAATTCGTTCGCTATCGCCGCAAGCTCTGCGAAAAATGCTTCGCGGAGGATCTCGCCGTCCGCCGTGCGGAGGGAGATCGATACCGAAACGGCGAATTCCACATGAAAAGGGAGCGCACGCTCTTCTTCGATCTGGAATTGACGGGTGTCTACTCGCACGATGAGATCATCTCCATTTCGATCACCGACGGCACGGGACGCGTCATTATGGACACGCTCGTCAAGCCCGCGCACACCAAAAAGTGGAAGCGCACCGAGAAGATCCACGGCATCACGCCCGATATGGTCGCGGATGCGCCTCTGTTGCGCGACCTCACACCGCGGATCAAGGAGATCTTCGCGAATGCCGACGTTCTCGTCGCATACGGTGTCTCCACCGATTACAGCCACATCAAAATGATCTACGATACCGAGGCGGAGCGAGAGGCGTTGCACAGGAAAACGCGCTGCGCGTCTGCCGAGTTCGTTCGCTTCCAGCAGGAGCATTATCCCGACCGCGTGCACGCCTCCCTTGGAGATGCGATGGAGTGCCTCGGGATCGCCTGGGACGGTGTCGCGCACACCTCCATTGCGGATACGATCGGCTGTGCCAAGGTATGGGAAGCACTTTTCCCGCATTACTACGAGGATTGAGAGGACAGACGAATGGGACTGTTTGGATTGGGTAAAGCAAAGAACAAAGAGAATGAGGGCATGGAATTGCTCGTCACCACGCACGATAACATCGAGCAGAGCATTCTCGAGAGCATTTTGGAGGGGGAGGGCATCCCCTATATGATCAACGACCGCGGAAGCGGCGGCGCGATGCGCATCATCGCGGGGTATTCCGTAATGGGCACCGATATCTACGTTCCCACCGAGATGCTCGCGCAGGCGTAGGAGCTTTTGGATGCCTACCGCAACGGCGAGATCGTTGAGGACGATACGGTTGAAGCGGTCGACGACGAGGGCGTGAACGCGCAGGCAGAGGAAGCGGACGGAGAGTGATCGCATGAAGGAAATATTGCTTTGTAAATACGGTGAGATCGTCCTCAAGGGCGCAAACCGTCGTTATTTTGAGGATCAGCTCTGCAAAACGCTCCGCCACCGCGCCAAGAGCTTCGGTAATTTTGAGATCACGCGCTCGCAGAGCACCATCGTCATCGAGCCGCTCGACGATTTCGCGGATATGGACGGAATGTTCGAGTGCACCTCCAAGGTGTTCGGTCTGGTCGGCATCAGCCGCGCGGCGGTGTGCGAGAAGAGCATGGAGAGCATCGAGGCGACCGTGCGCGAGTATATCCCGCAGTTTTTGGAGGGGAAGAAGACCTTCAAGGTCGAGGCAAAGCGCTCGGACAAGCGTTTTCCGCTCAATTCGGTGGAGATCTCCGCAGAGATGGGCGGCGTGATCCTTTCCATGATGCCCAAGATCCGTGTCAACGTGCGTGAGCCCGAGATCGTCGTTCACGTCGAGGTGCGCGAATTTGGCGCGTACGTCCACGCGGGACAGTTCAAGGGCGCGGGCGGTATGCCCGTCGGCACAAACGGCAAGGCGCTCTTACTTTTGTCGGGCGGAATTGACTCTCCCGTCGCGGGATATATGATCGCGAAGCGCGGTGTTTGCATCGACGCGGTGCATTTCGAGTCCTTCCCCTACACGAGTGAGCGCGCGAGAGAAAAGGTGTTTGAATTGGCACGCCTCGTCTCGCAGTACGCGGGTACGATCCGCTTGCACGTCGTGTCTCTGACGCATATCCAGGAGGAGCTGGTCAAGAACTGCGAGGAGGATTACTTCACGCTCCTGCTCCGCCGCTACATGATGGCAATTGCCGACCGTATCGCGAGGGAGACGGGCTGCGGAGGCTTGATCACGGGCGAGAGCCTCGGTCAGGTCGCGTCGCAGACCATGCAGGCACTCGGCGTGACCGATCCCATGGCGTCTCTCCCCGTTTTCCGTCCCTGCATCGGACTTGACAAGGAGGAGATCGTGCAGATCGCGCGTCGCATCAACACCTTCGAGACCTCCATCCAGCCCTACGAGGATTGCTGTACCGTCTTTACGCCCAAGCATCCCCGCACGCGCCCCGATTTGGGCAAGGTCATCGAGCAGCAAAAGCGACTGGATTTCGATGCCCTCGTCGAGGAAGCGTATTCGACCAAGACCGAGGAGTATATCGTCCCCGAGTTTTGATTTTTCGTTTTTTCATGGACCTTTTTGCAAAAAGGTCCATACCCCAAAAACCTTCCCAAAGGGGAAACATAGTGAAGGGAAAGTCACTTCGGTGAGCGGATGGGGTGGTGGTACCCAGCCGCTGTTCGGCAGTGCCGTAAAAGCTGTGACAAAAACAAAAAAGTCTGTTTGCCAATCTAACGAAAGGCGAACCGACTGATCCGTCTATTAAACATTTCCCTTATGGGAAAGTTTTGAAAGGTGTGGAAAACTTTTTCAAAAGTTTTCCACGAAAAAACCACCACGAGAAAACCACCACGAGAAAACCAACACAAGAAAGACAAAGATCCAGAAAGGACGACAGAAAATGGCTGAATTATTGAGCAAAAACGACAGACGTACGCATTATTGCGGTACGGTAAGAGAGAGTGATATTGGCAGCGAGGTCTGCCTGATGGGTTGGGTACAGAGACAGAGAGACCTCGGCGCGCTGATCTTTATCGATCTGCGTGACCGTACGGGCATCGTACAGCTCGCGTTTGACAGCGAGACCGACAAGGAGGTCTTTGACAAGGCGTTCGGCATCCGTTCGGAGTACGTGCTCTGCGTTAAGGGTACCGTTCGCGCGCGCGGTGAGGGTGCGATCAACCCCAATCTGCCCACGGGTACGGTCGAGGTATTCGTGCGTGAGCTCAAGATTTTGTCGGTCGCGCAGACGCCTCCCTTTGAGGTCTCCGATGCGAAGAAGACCAAGGATGAGATCGCGCTCAAGTACCGCTATCTCGATCTGCGCCGTCCCTCTCTCCAGCGCAACATCATGATGCGCCATCAGATCGCGAAGGTCGCGCGTGAGTATTACTACGAGAACGGCTTTTTGGAGATCGAGACGCCTATGATGATCAAGTCCACGCCCGAGGGCGCGCGCGATTATCTCGTTCCCAGCCGTGTGCATAAGGGAAGCTTCTACGCGCTTCCGCAGTCGCCCCAGCTCTACAAGCAGCTTCTGATGCTGTCGGGCTACGACCGTTACATTCAGCTCGCTCGCTGCTTCCGTGACGAGGACCTTCGCGCGGACCGTCAGCCCGAGTTTACGCAGATCGACCTCGAGATGTCCTTCGCGAACGAGGAGGACGTCATGGCAATGAACGAGGGCTTTATCAAGCGCGTGTTCAAGGAGGTTCTGAACGTGGATATTCCCACGCCCATGCCGCGCATCACCTTTGCCGAGGCGATGTCGAGATACGGCTCGGACAAGCCCGATACCCGCTTCGGCATGGAGATCCAAGACCTCTCCGAGACGGTCAAGGGCTGTGGCTTTGGCGTATTCACCTCTGCCATTGAGGCGGGCGGATCGGTACGCTGTATCGTCGCAAAGCAGGCTGCCGCGACGCTTACGCGTAAGGAGATCGACAAGCTCACCGAGCACGCAAAGGGCATCGGCGCGAAGGGACTCGCGTATATCCGTTGGGTAGACGATGCGCCCAACTGCTCGTTTGCAAAATTCCTCACCCCCGAGGAGCTTTCCGCGATCCTTGCGGCAGGCAATATGGAAAAGGGCGACGTCATGCTCATCGTTGCCGACAAGAATAAGGTCGTGCTTCCCACGCTCGGCGCGCTGCGCTCGATCCTGGGTAAGAAGCTTGATCTGATCCCCGAGGGCAAGTTCAACTTCCTGTGGGTCGTGGAGTTCCCCTTCTTCGAGTGGAACGAGGAGACCGAGCACTGGGATGCAATGCACCATCCCTTCACCATGCCGCTGGCGGAGTGCCTGCCGTATCTCGAGAGCGATCCCGGGGCAGTGCGCGCGCAGTGCTACGACATGGTGCTCAACGGCACCGAGCTTTTGTCGGGCTCGATCCGTATCACCGATTGGCAGCTTCAGGAGAAGATGTTCAAGGCGCTCGGACTTTCCGAGGAGGATATCGCACGCAAGTTCGGCTTCCTTGTGGACGCGTACAAGTACGGCGCACCTCCGCACGGCGGCTCGGGCATGGGACTCGACCGCTTGGCAATGATCATGACGGGCGCGGACTCTCTGCGTGACGTCGTTGCCTTTCCGAAGGTGCAGAACGCGAGCGAATTGATGTCGCAGTGTCCCACTCCCGTTGCCGACGCGGATCTTGAGGCGCTCGGTATCGCGGTCGTTGCGGCGGACGAGGAATAAGAAATAACCGAATGACAGCACCCCCTGTGCTGTCATTCCTTTCCGATGGCATGTAAAACATTCCTATCGTAGTAAATGTTCGCCCCCACCCTACGAATACGTTCCATAGGTAACATGAATGTCACCACGTTGTGGTGTCAGAACCGCGGCGTGACCGAGCAAAGCCCTCTCAGTCACCTTCGGTGACAGCTCTCCCATAGGGAGAGCCTATACGCCTTCCCTTACACAGAGAAGGCTATTGTGGTGTGCGGTGCAGCAACGGTCTGCGGATTTGCACGGCTTGAAGCGGAAAGAAAAAACGAAAGCAAAGAGAGAATATTATGCCTGAACTGTTATCCCCTGCGGGGAATTTTGAGAAGCTGCGTGCGGCGGTTTTGTACGGCGCGGATGCGGTCTATTGCGCGGGGCAGATGTTTGGAATGCGCTCGGCGGCAGACAATTTTACGGTCGAGGAGCTATATGATGCGGTGAAGTACGTTCACGCGCGCGGAAAAAAGCTTTACCTGACCGTCAATACGATGCCGCACGTGCAGGAATATCCGATGCTGCGCAAATTTTTACATGATATCCGAGACGCGGGGATCGATGCGATGATCGTCGCGGATCTCGGCGTTTTTACGACCATACGCGAGATCATTCCCGATATGGAGATCCATATTTCCACGCAGACCTCGATCGTCAGCCCCGCCTCCGCGCTCGCGTGGGCAAAAATGGGCGCGAAGAGGCTCGTTCTGGCGCGTGAATTGACCATGGACGAGATCCGTGAGATCCGTGCGGCGCTCCCCGCCGATATTGAGCTGGAGGCGTTCGTGCACGGCTCGATGTGCGTTTCCTACAGCGGTCGGTGCCTGCTCGCCAACGCCTTCAACGGACGTGACGGAAACCGCGGCACCTGCTCGCAGCCCTGCCGTTGGAATTATTCCATCGTCGAGGAAAAGCGCCTTGATCAGCCCTATCCCATTGAGCAGCAGGAGGGGGTAGGCACCTTCATCATGTCCTCCAAGGATATGTGCATGATCGAGCATATTCCCGAGCTGATGGAGTGTGGCATCGCTTCCTTCAAGATCGAGGGAAGAATGAAGAGCGCGTATTATACCGCCGTGGTCACGAATGCATACCGTCTCGCGATCGAGGCGTATCAGCGTGATCCCGAAAGCTACAAATTTGATCCCGCATGGCTCGAGGAATTGGAGAGCGTGTCGCACCGCGAGTACGGCACAGGCTTCTATTTTGACGACCCCATGCAAAATCCCCAGCTTGTCAGCACCTGCGGATATCTGCGCGAGAAGGCATATTTCTCGACCGCGACCGAATACGTTGAAGAGGAGGCGCGCGCCATTGCGGATATGGGTGTCGCGATGGAGACCGAAAACGGTCGGCTCTATCGTTTCATTCAGCGCAACAAGGTGAGCGTCGGAGAGGGCGCGGAGCTCATCTCCCCCGGTCGCATCGGCATCCCCTTTACGCAGACCGAGATCTACGCTCCCACGGGCGAGAGCCTGGACTCTACACCGCATCCCTCCATGATCTATTGGTGCCGCGTGCCCTTTGAGGTGCGCGAGGGCGATATCATGCGTGCCGCCTCGGGCAAGGGACTTGAGGTCAGAGCGCATGACCGCTTGAAGTGAGAGGTAGAAAGGGGCTTTTTTGGGAAACTTTTTGAAAAAAAGTTTCCCAAACCCTTCAAAAACTTTCCCAAAGGGGAAAGTTTAATAAATTTGTCAGTCTGTGCCCCCATTGTTAGTTTGGCATACAGATTTCTTTGTTTTGTTTGCTATCTTTCAGCATTGCTCCCGCGACCATTTTGGTACCACCACCCAAAATGGGCACCAATGTTACTTTTTCATTGAAATTATCCTCTCCGTCAGCCGACAAGCGACTGAAATGGCACTTTTCGGAGATAAAATCGTGCGTCATCTTTGAGAAGTCGCACAGACAATATTGAAAGGAGACCCCATGTTTATTTTAGATTGGCTCAAGGCTATATTATACGGCATTATCGAGGGCATTACCGAATGGCTGCCCGTCAGCTCGACGGGGCATTTGATCCTGATCGGGGATCTGTTGCCGTTTACCTTTTCGAAGGACGCTGTCTTTATGGCGGAATTTTACGAAATGTTCGAGGTGGTCGTTCAGCTTGGCGCGATCCTTGCGGTCATCGTGCTCTTTTGGGGCAGGCTCTGGCCCTTCTCCAAAAATAAGAACAGCACCGAAAAACGCAACACGTGGAGCCTTTGGGGCAAGGTCGTAGTCGGCTGTATCCCTGCCGCGTTTGCGGGAATCGTGCTCGATAAGATCCTCGAGATCGCGACGGGAAAGGACATCAACGGCTGGCTTTACAATTCCGTCGTCGTTGCCGTTATGCTTATCGTGTACGGCGTTGCGTTCATCGCGGTGGAGCATTTCAACCGCAATCGCAAGCCCACCGTGGAGAGCACGGACGCGCTTTCCTACAAGACCGCGTTCCTCATCGGTCTGTTTCAGACTCTGTCGCTCATTCCGGGTACGTCTCGCTCGGGCTCGACCATTCTCGGCTCGATGCTTTTGGGCACCTCGCGTACCGCGGGTGCGGAGTTTTCTTTCTTTATGTCGATCCCCGTCATGGCAGGCGCGGGCGGCATCAAAATGCTCGGCTTTTTCAAATACATCGGGGAGAGCGGTGTGAGCGTACCGATCGATGCATGGATCACGCTTGCCATCGGGTGCGCCGTTTCCTTCGTCGTTTCTCTCGTTGCGATCCGCTTCCTCATGGACTTTGTCAAGCGCCACAGCTTTGCGCCCTTCGGTGTGTACCGCATCGCGCTGGGTGCTTTGGTGCTGCTTTTCTGGCTGGTGCGTTGAGATGACGAAGCGAATGAAAATCGGATATCCCATCGTCGTGGAGGGGCAATACGACCGCCTGCGATTGCAGAACGTGGTCGACGCGCAGATCCTCACGACCGACGGATTCGGGATCTTTAACAAGCAGGAAAAGCGCGCGCTTTTGCAGGCACTCGCTAAAAAAACGCCGCTGATCGTCATGACCGACAGCGACGGGGCAGGGAAGCTGATCCGCTCGCACCTGACCTCGGTGATCCCTGCGGATCGACTGATCCACTTGTATATTCCTCGTGTGGAGGGCAAGGAACGCAGAAAGGCGCAGCCCTCGGCGGAGGGGGTGCTTGGTGTGGAGGGAATGGAAAACGACCTTTTGCGCGAGATGCTTGCCCCTTACGAGATGGGTGCGGAGAGACAGACGGACAATCCGCTGACAAAGACGGATTTTTATATTGACGGCTTGACGGGGGCAGAGGACAGCGCCGCGCGGCGCGACGAATTCGCGGCAAAGCTCGGGCTTCCGCCGCGCATGACCCCCAACGCCCTGCTCGCTGCGGTGCGCGTGCTTTGCACCTATGAGGAGTATCTCCGCACCGTGGGGAGAGAAAAATGAACGAGCAACACTTACCACAAAGAAAACGCATCAGGCTTCGCTCCTTTGATTATAATCAAAACGGTGCGTTTTTTATCACGATTTGTACGCGAAACAGACGGTGCTTGTTATCACACATTGTAGGGACCGGCGTCCTCGACGGTCCGCAAATGGAACTGACGAATTACGGCAAAATTGCAGATAAGCATCTTTACAATATGAGTTTCTTTTACGATGACTTAACTGTAGAGAAGTATGTGATAATGCCGAACCACATCCATCTTCTTATTCGAATTTGCCGCGAAGAGTCTGTGGACGGACCGTCGGGGACGCCGGTCCCTACAAAGCAAAATTCGATGGTATCGCGATTTGTCTCGAGCTTCAAAAGATTTTGCAATAAGGAATACGGGGAGAATATATGGCAACGCGGCTCGCATGATCATATTATCCGAAACAGCCGCGATTACGTCAATATTCGAAACTACATTGAACTCAATCCCATGTATTGGAAGAAGGATCGATTTTATACGGAAGGAGGAAAGGAGTACGACAATGAATAAATTACCCACCCCCGGTGCTCTTTACCGCCATTACAAGGGCGGTCTTTATCGCGTTTTAACCGTTGCCAAGCATTCGGAAACGCTGGAGGAGATGATCGTTTACGTAAATGAAAACGATCCGTCCCTCGTCTGGGCACGCCCCGCGTCGATGTGGAACGAAACCGTCTCCACCAAGGATGGCGATATTCCTCGCTTTTCTCTTTTGGAAAAATAATGGAAGAATTTACGGAAAGAAAGCATCCTCGCACAAAGCTTTATAAATGAATAATGAAGAATGAATAATGAATGAAGATTTTCGCCCGTGGCGAAAATCCACCGAAATTATTCATTATTCATCAGCGAAGCGGCTTCATTTTTCATTATTCATTACTAAAAAATAAAAAAGGAGCCCGAAGGCTCCTTTTTTACTCCTGCTCTATATAGATCCTCTTACAGATTTACAGAGAGAAAATCAGTCCTGTGCTTTCTTTCTTTTCTCGAAGCATGCGCTGCAGTATACGGGTCTGTCGTTGGAAGGCTGGAAGGTGATCTTCGCCTCACCACCGCAATCTGCGCATACAGCAGTGAAATACTCGCGCGGAGCTCTGCCGGCATTCTTCTTTGCATCGCGGCATGCCTTGCATGCCTTGGGCTTGTTGAGGAAGCCCTTCTCAGCATAGAATTGCTGCTCGCCGGCGGTGAATACGAACTCGTTGCCGCAGTCTTTGCAGACCAATGTCTCGTCAACAAATTCTTTTGCTTCTGCTGCACTGTAAGTTTCGTCCTGGAACATGTGAAAAACCTCTCTTGTCATGTATGGATTTGTTTTTTACCCTCGTTGGATTTGCACCAACATCTCCCTCTCGGGCGCTTTCTTTAAGCTATTCGGGCATAAGCTTGCCGTGGGGCAAGCGAAGTTATGAATGTGGAATGATGGTCCGCAGCTTGCGGCGGATGCGATAGATCGCGTTTTGTACGGATTTTTCGTCCTTTTTTAGTGCCAAGGCGATCTCTCTTGCCGTTCTGCCCGACAGATAGAGCCACCAAACGCGGTTTTCGTATTCCGTAAGGCTTCTGCGGATGCTCTCGTAGAGCGCCTCGTAGCTCTCCTGCTCAATGAGACGGTCGCTCGGCTCACTCGCGGGGGGCAGGGTGGTCTCCTCGTTCTCCAAGGAAAGCGTATTAAGCCTTTTTTGCATCCTTTTTGCCTGCGTGAGCAAGCCGTTTCGAATGCAGATCTTGGCAAAAAGACCGAACGCAACCTCACCTTGGTCGGTATCGTACCGATTTAAGGCACGAAAAAAGAGAATGACCGCTTCTTGATACAGATCCTCGTAGTCGGAGTCGGAGAATGGAAACTCACTTACCGTACTTTTGACCAACGAAGAAATCAGAGGTCGGTAATTCTCAAGTAACCGTTCAAAGGCACCTTGCTTTCCCTGCTTGGCACGAAGAATCAGATCTTTTTGCTCGGTTGGGTCAAAATTCTTCACAACAGAGGGACGCCTTTCAAGAATTTTTGTGACGTTTTCGCCACTTATCAATTCTATTATATCATGTTTTTGTGAAATGTCAATATATTTTTTTGGATATAATTCGAGTATTTCTTGCAAAATAACAAAATTTTGACTATTTTTACAAAACATTCGACATAAAATTTGATATTTTTACCAATGGAAAAATGCCGATTTGTCACAAATGTTCATTTTTTTGTAAAAAGATTGTGAATATATACAAAAGAAAATGTGAGAAAAATGTTGCTAAAATGTATTGCTTACAGAAAAGGAGCGTTCAGAATGTCGAACGCCCTTTTTTTGGCATTTTTCCATGAGCGCGCGGTTATGCTCGTAGGCAAAAAGATGATTTCTCTTGCGTTGCGCGTTTGAAAATTCCGGAAATGATCGATCCGATGTCCGTTTGTGACATTAATTTGGAATATTTTCTTGACAAGAGAAATAGGGCGGTGTATAATGAATTCACTATGATGCTACAGAATTTATTACTTGTATCGGAGTCCTATACGCACAGCGATTGGGTGTATCGGGACGTATACGTCGGTTTTTCGCGGCTGTATTACATCATTGACGGCGAGGCCTACTACGAGGAGGGGGGCAAAGCGGTGCGGTTTAAAAAGGGCTTCCTTTACCTCACGCCCGTCAAAAAGCGCTTTACGCTCTACGAAAATCCAAACGACAAGCTTTTGCATACCTACGCGCACATCATCACGGTCCCCGCGGTCGATCGGTTTGTTGAGATTGAGGTCAGAGCGGGCACGCCGCTCTCGGATGCGGTCGAGCTTTGGCGAAAATACGCACGGCTGGGGGACGAGGAACTTTGCATGAACGCGATCCGTTTTTTGCTTTCCTGCCTCGATTTGCAGAATGAAAAAGAGAGTGCGGCAACGCGCACGCGGCGGTATATCGACAGCCTTGAGAGCTTTTCCTTCGATATGGCATCGGTGAGCGCGGCGTTGGGGTACAGCCGAGAGCATATTACGCGCAGCTTTCTCTCGGAGTATCAGCTCACGCCCAAGCAGTATTTCAACGAACGGCGGATGCGTGATGCCCTGGAGCGATTGCAGAGCGGCGCGCGCGTGTGCGAGGTTGCCGAGGCGCTGAATTATGCCTCCTCCTATTCCTTCAGCAAGGCGTTCAAAAAGCAGTTCGGGCTCTCTCCCGAAAAATATCTCAAGACCTTGAATTGAGCGGCGGCAACGTGCCGGTGGGCAAGATGACGCGCAGACGGAATGGTGGGGTGGTTGTTCGTACCGCTGCGAAAAAAGTACAACCGAAAAATAAAATAATCCATGGACAGTATCATTTAATTATTGTATAATGCAAGTAAAGAAGAAAAAAGGACGGTAAAGACGATGATTGATGCAAAGATCGTATCCTCGCTTGAGAAGATTTTTTTAGACGATAAGCTTGAGCGCTTCGAACAGACCGAGCGACTTACCGCATTGCGCGGAGAGCGCGTGTCGGTGCAGCTCGTGCACGTTTTCGTGCCGGATGCGGAGACGGTCAGCGCCGCGACGAAGACTGCCGCCCTCACGCTTGGCGGCTCGCTTGCTCCGTACGCGGATGCAAGGCAGGTCATGCAGGTCGCCGCTACGAAGGTGACCAACGAGAAAAAGCCGCTTGACGACAACTATCTGCGCACCACCCCGGGACTTTATCCCGATCTGCTCGCTCCTCTCTATTATAACGGACGCGTGGTCGGTGACGAGGGCTGTCCGCAGGCAACCTGGATCGAGATCGATCTGCCCGAGACGATTGAAGCGGGCGAATACACCCTCACCTGCCGCTTGGATTCCGAGCGATTCGGCGCGTGGGAGGGCACGTTTACCCTCGACGTCATTGATGCCGTCCTGCCAAAGGAGGATATCTATCTGACACAGTGGTTCCATGCCGATTGCCTCGCGAATTACTATCAGGTCGAGCCGTGGTCGGAGCGGCATTGGGAGATCGTGGAGGATTTTGCTCGCGTGGCAAGACGTGGCGGCATCAACCTTCTCCTCACGCCCGTATTCACACCTCCCCTCGATACCGCTGTCGGCGGCGAGCGACTGACCACCCAGCTTGTCGGTGTAACGCGTACGAATGGGGTATACGCGTTTGATTTTTCGCTCCTCGACCGTTGGATCGAGATGTGTGACCGCGTGGGCATCGAGTATCTGGAGATCTCGCACTTCTTCACGCAGTGGGGTGCACAGCACGCGCCCAAGGTCATGGCGACCGTGGACGGCGAATACAAAAAGCTTTTCGGCTGGGAGACCGAGGCGACGGGCGCGGAATATACCGAATTTTTGCAGACCTTCCTTTCGGCGTTCCTTGATCACATGAAGGCGAGAGGTGACGATCGCCGTTGCTTCTTCCATATCTCGGACGAGCCGAAGGGCGAGCATCTTGAATACTACCGCGCGGCAAAGGCGATCGTTGCCGAGCTTCTCGAGGGTTATCCGATCATGGATGCGCTCTCGGATTTCGGATTTTACGGCGAGCGCGTGGTCTCCAATCCCATTCCCTCAACCGACCACATCGCGCCCTTCCTGGAGGCGAACGTTCCGCACCTGTGGACCTATTATTGCGTGGGTCAGGCGTATCTGGTCTCCAATCGCTACCTCGCAATGCCCGCGTGGCGCAACCGTTGCATCGGTATGCAGCTTTATAAGTACCGCATCGAGGGCTTTTTGCAGTGGGGCTATAACTTCTACAATAACCGCCATTCGGGCGATGCCATCAACCCCTATTGCGACGCGAGCGGCGGCTTCTGGGTGCCTGCGGGTGATATGTTCTCGGTCTATCCCGCACAGGACGGAACGGCGATGGAATCGACGAGATTTGTGGTCTTCTACGAAGCGTTGCAGGATATCAAGGCTATGAAGCTTTGCGAGCAATACTACGGACACGATGCGGTCGTTGCGGCGATCGAGGAGGAGTTCGGTCAGAACATCACCTTCGAGACCTGTACCAAATCCGCTGAAGTTACGCTCCGCATCCGCGCACGCATCAACCAAATGATCCGCACGGCAATAAATGGTAATATATAAAGATATGCGGGGAAAACTTTTTTCAAAAAGTTTTCCCCACACCTCTTTTTTTCGTGGAAAACTTTTGAAAAAGTTTTCCACACCTTTCAAAACTTTCCCAAAGGGGAAAGTTTAATAGATTTGTCAGTCTGTACCCCCATCATTAGTATGGCGTACAGACCTTTTTGTTTTGTACACAGCCCGTCAGCATTGCTGCCGCGACCATTTTGGTACCCCCACCCAAAATGGGCACCAAAGTTAGTTTTCCATTGGAATAGCCCTCTCAGTCGCTTCGCGGGAGCTCTCCCATAGGGAGTAGCCCTC
>JAFTJB010000142.1 GCA_017456625.1 Clostridia bacterium | reverse complement strand
GACAATCAGTACGATAAGGATGCAACCTATCCCGACTGATACATAGCTGTTTCGCCGATTAGGATGAGATAGCATCAAATCCAAAATTTAACCCGACTCCCTGTGAGGAGTCGGGCGGCGATCAAAGGGCATAAGGTATGCTTTGTGCCTTTTGATCGTTGATTCCTAACTACGCAGTCATACTGCAATAAAGGAGTACATAATTTATGAAAAAGCAGTTGAATCTAAAGACCTGCCTTGTTTCATCACTTTTAGTATTGACAATTACGATCACCTCGCTTCTCGGCACGACGTTTGCATGGTTTACAGATACCGTCACCTCGAGCTACAACAGGATCCTTTCCGGTAAGCTCGACGTCGGAATGAACTATTGGAACACGGATTCGGGAAAGTTTGAGGATGCATCGAACGTGCCGCTCTTTGACGAGAACGCGCTTTGGGAGCCCGGATACGTGGATATTGCGTATATCGAGATCCTCAACCTCGGTAATCTTTCCTTTAATTATCTCTTTGCGGTCTATCCCACCGAGGAGACCGAGGGATATCTCAAGGACGGAAGCCAATTCTGGCTTTCGGATTATCTTGTGTATGCGGTAATTCCGTATGACGTAGAGGTGTCCGGTGAGATCGCGACGCGCCGGCAGGCAATGGATCTGATCGGCAACACCAAGATGGGACTGACGGAGGAAAGCCTGAAATACGGCTCAATGGATCCTACCACGCCCGCTGTTCGTCTTGCTTTGATCGTTTACATGCCCACGGACGTGACGAGTGATCAGGCAAACCACGATCCCTCAAGCGGCAAGCCCGCTCCGAGTGTCAAGCTCGCAGTCGACGTTTATGCAACGCAGAAAACACAGGAGGTCGATAGCTTCGACAACAAGTACGACAGTGGACTCAAGCCCTCTTGGGACGTTCCGCTCTGGCGTTACGCACCGAAGGGCGGATATACGGTCGATTCTGTCAATAAGACGATCACCGTCAATAACGTTGAAGCCCTCAAGTATATGGGCAAGCTCTTTGACGATATGACGATGCATCCGCTCTACGATCCCTCCGAGTGGGAGATCGTGCTTGGCGCGGATATGGATTTTGCAGGCGAGGTTTTGACCGCACCGCTTCGTTTGGGTGGCTTCAAGAGCTTTAACGGTAACAACAAGACGATCACCAACGTGATCCTCAATTACATTCTCGTTGATGAGGAGATCGTCAGTGTCGGTCTGTTTGACGAATTGCCCGATACCAAGGATCTGACGCTTGAAAATATCACGGTAAACTCCACAACGACTGCCGCAGGCGCGCTTGCGGGCAATCTGACGGGCGACAGCTACCAGAATATTAAGATCTCGAACGCGAGCGTTTCGGGTGTCGGCTATATCGGTGGCATGATCGGTTGGGGCAACTTCCTCCATCCCATCGATTTCTCGGGCATTCAGATCTTCAATCCCAACCTCAGCCTCTTTGGCGATGGTGCAGGCTATGCGGGCGGAATTGGAGGCTACGTTGGCGGTGGCAACAAGGTCAACGTATCGAGCAGTACGGTCAGCGGACTGAATGCGAGCGGCGTGACGAACGCAGGCTCCTACGTTGGCGGTATGTTCGGTTCGCTCGATGCGGATGCGGAGATCGAAGAATCAACGATCACCGAGATCACCATTTATAAGGACGTGTACATCGGATCCGTAACCGGTAAGATCTATGACGAAAAGGTCGTAAACATAACCAAATCCACCGTTGCCGTACAGGCAAAGAACGAGAGTGGCTCGTACACGGTTATTCCGCTTGTATCGGATGGTACTGTTGCAGAGAGTGAGGTTGCGGTCGATGCGCTGGGCTTCCCGCAGTCGGCACTTCATACCGCCTATAACGGACATTACTATCAGGTAATTCAACAAAGAGTCAGCTGGTATACCGCAAACGACAACTGCATTGCAATGAACGGACATCTGGCAACGATCACCTCTGCGGAGGAAAATTCCGCGCTTGCAAGAATCGTGAGAAATCACGGCGGCTCGACTTGGCTCGGCGGTGTTCGCAGTGCGGAGGATTACAGCAAGTTCGTGTGGATCACGGGTGAACCGATGTCCTATACCAAGTGGGCAAGCGGTGAGCCGAATGATCTCGACGGTGAGCAGTGTATTCATATGTACGCTGATGACGGAACCTGGAACGATTACGACTACAATACAAGCAGTGCGACCGCATATGCTTGCGAATGGGATAGCCTGCAGAGTTATCTGAACTATCTCACGTCGAAATAAAACAATGCTTCCCACCCCATGTGGGGTGGGCGGCGATCAAAGGGCACAAGGTTATGCTTTGTACCCTTTGATCGCTGAAATGATCCAAAAAATACCCGCGAAAGGAGAGTTTCAACATGAAGCGTTTGAAGGATGAACAGCTAAACGAACAGGAAAAGAACGATAAATTGACCGAAAAGGCGTTTACGAACAGCATTTTCGTCTCCATTCTCAGCATCTTGCTTTGCATGGTCTGCCTGTCTGCCGTGACGTGGGCATGGTTTAACGGTAGCGTAAGCTCTGCTCCCAACACCATTGAAACGCAGAGCTATGTGCTGACGATGCAGCTCAGGGATAGCAATCTCATATCGGTCGATCTTGGAACTCCTAACGCAAAGGGACAGTACAATCTTGCATTGAAGAGCGGAGAGCAGTATACCGTGATCCTTACCGCTGAGGGAACCGGAAAGAACGGCTACTGTAAGATCACGGTGGGAGAAAAATCCTACTATACCAACCTTGTAACCATTCAGAATGGGGTAGATACGGTCTCGACCTTCCAATTCAAGCTCGACAACACGAGCGAGCCAACGGTCAACGTTTCCTTTGATCTGCATTGGGGAACCTACAGCGGAATCCCGCATATTGAGGCTCCCGGGGAATATGTGATCGACGTTACGCAAAACGAGATCAGCCGTGTCGTTGTCGCAACCTCCGAGCCTGAAACCGAATAAAACAAACGACCCGCCGAAGCCTCGGCGGGTTATCTTTTTTTACTTAATAAAATTGGTCATGACCTTTTTCTCTTTTTCGGGAAGTCCAAACTGCTCCTTGCCAAGCGCGATGCTCTTGATGAGGAAGGACATATTTTTTGCCAAGGTGCGCATGGTTTGCAGACCTTCCGCATCCTCCGCCGCTTCGCCAACCTTGCGACCGTGAACGCCGTTCCAATATTGGCTGGAAGCAACGGGCATGCCGCTGATGGTGAAGAATTTGTTGAGTTGATCGAAGGTGGTGGAGATTCCTCCGCGACGCGCGACCGCGACAGCCGCACCGACCTTCATGGTCTTATCGAAGGACGTGCTGTAAAAGAGGCGGTCGAGGAGGGAAACGAGCGTACCGTTTGCCGCCGCGTAGAAAACGGGAGAGCCGATTACAAGACCGTCGCAAGCCTCAAGCTTGGGGGCAAGCTCATTGACAATGTCGTCAATGGCGCATTTGCCGTTTTTATAGCAGTAGCCACAGCCGAGACAGCCGCGGATCGCCTCCGCACCGATCTGCACGGTCTCCACCTCAAAGCCCTCGGCAAGGAAGATCTGCTCCATTTCGGCAAGGGCGATACCCGTGTTGCTGTTCTGTCTGGGACTTCCGTTGAGCATCAAAATTTTCATGACGTGACTCCTTTTCATTCAAGATATTACCATTATAGCATAAATAGGCGCCTTTTTCCACTCTTTTTTTCTCCTTTTGTATTTTTTGCGGCAAAAGGGTTGCAAGCCGCGTAAAAATGTGCTAAAATAAGATGTGAAGATTCAAAAAAAACGGAGGGCATATGATTTTTTTGTTTTATCTGATCTGCATCTTGACAGGATACCTGGTGGGAACGATCAATCCTTCCTACATTATTTCCAAAATGAAGGGCTTTGACATTCGTAAACGCGGCTCCGGCAACGCAGGCGCGTCAAACGCGGTTATCGTTCTTGGAAGATTTGTTGGCGTGCTTTGTGCGCTGTTTGATATCCTCAAGGCAGCCCTGATCATTTGGATCATGGGGATGGTCTTCCCGAGCTTGGCGTATTCCTATGCGGTTACGGGCGTGGCATGCATCGTCGGTCACATTTTCCCGTTCTATATGAAGTTTCGAGGCGGCAAGGGGCTTGCATGCCTTGGCGGAACGGTGCTGGCGTACGATTGGCGCGTGTTCCTCATTATGCTGGCGGGCGAGATCGTGGTGGCGATCCTTACCAATTACATCTGCTTTGTACCCGTTACGGCAGGCTTGATCTTCCCGATCGTGTACGGCATCATGAGCCGCGACGTTTGGGGCGCGTTGATCCTTTTGTGTGCGGGACTTTTGATCGTGTTCCGTCACAAGGAGAATTTCAAGCGAATCCGCAACGGAACCGAGGCTCGCTTGAGTTATCTTTGGAACAAAAATAAAGAGATCGAGCGCGTGCAGGAAAATCAAAATAAGCAATAAGTAAAAAAGAAGCAAGCAACGCTTGCTTCTTTTCTGTTTTAGAACTCGATGTCAATCTTTTGCATGGAAACGGGTCTTGCGCGATAGGCATTCTTGTCATTGATGGTCGTTTCCAAAAGCTCGTTAAAGCTTGTCCACTCTACGCGGTCGGAGAGATGCTTTTCGACACGCTTTGCAACCTCCTCCAATGCGCGAATTCCTGTGCCGAGACCGTTGGAGCAGAGGCTCTGCCAGTGCGTACAGACCGTGAGGTTAGCGCCAAGCTCAAGCTCGTGTATGATGCACCCACCCTTGCCGTCTGCCGTGATGTAGTGGTCGGCAACGTGGCTGATAAATTCGTCGTCCGTGCGGGTCGAGTCGATGGTTTCCCAGAACCAATCGCGCGTCACACCGGGGATGGAGACCACGCAACGGTCGTCCTCCTCGTAAGCGATCCAGGGCTTTACACCTCCGGGAACGCCGCGGAGCTGGTGCAGGAAATAAAAGCAGTTTTTATAGCCGTAAACGTCATACATTGCCTTGGAAAGCGCCGCAATGTATTCCTCCTCAACCTCTTTGCCGAAATACCAAGGAGAGATGACACCGTGAACGTCGAATTTTGCCTCCTTGAGTATCTCAAGCGCGCGGGTGATGTAGGGGGTCAGAGTGGTTCTGTCCTGTGTGCTTGCCCAAACGTCCTCGCGCAGAGGCAATGCCTTGCCCGTCTCAATGTCGACCGCCTTGTTGTGCGAGAGCATCTCGGGGCAAATGGAGAAGGCAGGGGTGACACGCGTGCGAACGCAGTCAAGCCATTCGTCAACTTGCTGTTGGTCGATCCCTTCCAATCCGTTGATAATGTCGCCCTTGTTGGCGGGCATGGGGACGACACTGAATTTGCCCTTGATGCCGTGCTTTTCGATCACGTCGCAAAAGCGGAACAGCAAATCATTTGGAAATGTCTCGATCAGCGGTCTGCCGTCCTTTGTAAAGGGGGTGTCCGCATGAGCTGCGTAAACCGAAACGAGCGGAGCGGGATCGTCAATAATCAGAGAGATTGGGATTTTTTTCATGTCACGTTACCTCTTTTTCTTCAGTTCAAGGTTTTTCAGTCTGCCGTCAATGGATATTATAGCACAAGAAAAATAACTTGTAAAGTGGTGAAGTGATAATCCCAAAGAAATGACAAATCTATCCGAATTCTCTCAATATTCGTATTCGATCCTCTGCATAGAGATCGGTTTTACGCGATAGGAATCCTTATTGCGGATTATAATATCCAAAAGTTCGTTAAAGCTGACCCATTCCACGCGATCGAGCAAATGCTCGTTGATGCGTCTACCAACCTCGGCAAACGCGCGCATTCCTGTCATAAGACCGTTGGAGCAAAGGCTTTGCCAATGCGTGCAGAGCGTTGGGTAGGAGCCAAGCTCAAGCTCGTGAACGATGCATCCGCCCTTGCCGTCTGCCGTAATGAAGTGATCGGCAACTCGGCTGATATAGTCCTCGCTGTCCTCGGTCGAGTCCATCGTTTCCCAAAACCAATCGCGCGTTACCGCCGGAATGGAGACCACGCAACGGTCATCCTTTTCATAAGCGATCCATGGCTTGACGTTCGGCACACCGCGGAGCTGGTGGAGAAAATAATAGGAGCTTTTGTAGCCGTAAACGTCATAGATCGCTTGCGCGAGCGCGGCAACGTATTCCTCCTCGACCTCTTTTCCAAAATACCACGGAGAGGTGACACCGCGAACGTCAAAGCTCGCTTTTTTGAGGATCTCAAGCGCATGAGTGATATAGGGGGTGAGCGCTGTTCTGTTCTGCGTGCTTGCCCAAACGTCTTCTCTTTCGGGAAGTGCTTTTCCGCTCTTGAGATCGACTGCATTGCGGTGAGAGAGCATTTCGGGGCAGATGGAGAAGAACGGAGCAACACGTTGGCGCGCAATATCGAGCCAATCCCGAACATCCTGCAATTTCACGTCTTTAAAGCCGTTTAAAATATCGCCCTCGTTTCCCGCCATCGGGATGATACTGAATTTGCCGCGCATTCCAACCTCGGCGATGATGTCTGCAAAGCGCAAAAGCATTTCTTTGGTAGAGAAGCGCATCAGGGGGCGACCGTCTGCGGTAAGCTTCGGCTCTCGGTTGGTGTAGGGGGTCATGACGTAAGGGGCGGAATCGTCAATGATAAATGTGATCGGTATTTTCTTCATTTTTTTTACCTCAAATCGTGAAAATTCCATTGTATTCATAAAGCAGATTGCCCGAAAGATAGCGTTGCTTGAGCGCACGCTGGAGGGAGGTGTCCTCGGGAAGTGTGCTGTAATCGGTGGATGTTGTCTTGAAGACGAAATTCAAAATGTCCTCGCCGCGCGTCCTGCAGGGATATTTGAGATAGGGAGCTTGGAATGTGAGCAGATTAGAGCCCTCGCGCAGGATCTCTTTTAATTCGGGTGCCATCATCCAGGAATGACAGCGGAATGCCTTGATTTCGATGTCAGGGAAAAGCAAGGAAAAGATTTCTTTTGCGCGTGTGTAGCTTTCCTCGCATGCCTCGCGTGTAAATGCGCCCTTGGCGGGAATATGTACGGCAAGGCAGTGCGCGCCGACGGGAAGTCTTACGAAATATTCGCTTTTGGAAAGGCGGATCGGCGTCTTTTGGCATTTTCCGTCCGCGCCGATTGGTGTACCGACGTAATCGGTCTCGGTTTCTTCAAAAAAGGCATGGAAAACGGTGCCGTGAGGATCGATGGGGGGCGTATCCGCGTACAAGCCACATTCATTCATTTCGCCGCTGATGGGGAAGAGGACCTGATTGCCTGTTTTTCTGCTTTCCAGCATGCACGCATCCTTCAATACGTGTATCTCAAAGCGCAACCGACCGATATTGAGGACGTTACAGTCGACGTATCTTTGCATATGATCGAAATAACGCTTATTCATGCCGAGTCTGCCAAACCGCTCTTGATACAAAAACAAGCAGTCTTCAAACTGTCCGACGGTGGCTTGAATCACGTCACGCGGAAGGTTTTTCTCGCAGAGATAGTCGTACAAGCGCTCAATATATGGGGTAAAAGCCAAGAACGCAAGAAACGGAAAATTATCGTCGGGAATCATCACAGACGGTAGATGCTTTAAAAACAGGGAGCGATCCTCCATTGCGCGGTATAAAAACAATGCATATAAGGCGGCATCCGTATCCTGCGTGAGCTCCTCCGCGGCGGCAATAATCGGCTCCAGGGTACGTGCAAAGGCGCCCGTTTTGTTGTGCAGTCCGATCAAATAAGCATGATCCAAAAAGAAGACACCGTCTCGTTGGTACTCTTCATAAATGCTGTTTTTCAAGCCGTTCCATTCGGATGGAATACTGTATTTCATGCTATCACCTCACTAAAAATGGTTCTTGGTTATAGAATATCATGACTTGGGTATAGAATATCATAATTTATATGTAATTTCAATACATTTTTCAAAATAAAATTTATATTTTTCGCAACAAAAAACAGTGCCATACCTACGTATAGCACTGTTCTTTTTATGCCTTGAGCAAGCCCTCCAAATGTGTCATCGTCTCGTGTGATGGCTCGGGTAAATGACCGAAACGGAAGGGGATTTCCATTTTATCATATTTGACCTGGCAGATCTTGCGGAAGGGGAGCAGCTCGATGCCGTCCACGTTGGGATGTGCCTCTGCGATCCTTTTCAGCGCGCGAACATTTTCCTCGTTGTCGTTGAGCGTTGGGATGATCACCTGGCGAAGCGTCACGGGTGTTTTTTGCTCGGAGAGATAATCGAGAAATTGCAAGGGCTTTTCCATCGAGCAACCGACGTATTTTTTGTAGTCCTCGTCGCTTGTGTATTTGATATCAAGCAGAACGCGGTCGGTTTCACGGAGGAGCTCCTTTACGCTCTCGTTCAAAATGCTTCCCGATGTGTCGAGACAGGTGTTAATGCCGTCCTCATGACAAAGTCGGAATAGCTCGCGGACAAAATCCGCTTGCAGGAGCGGCTCGCCGCCCGAGCAAGTAATGCCGCCGCCATGCGCAAAATATTCACGGAAGCGACGGACACGCGCGAGGATCTTGTCGGGTGTGTAGACCGTTCCGCCCGCGCATTCCCAGGTGTCGGGGTTATGGCAGCAGCCGCAACGAAG
>JAFTJB010000141.1 GCA_017456625.1 Clostridia bacterium | reverse complement strand
GCAATCAATCATTTTAAGCAATTTTACGAGATACACGGCTACACCATCTACCAAGAGGAGCTTGCTCGCCTCATATCGCAATATGCAATGGCAGAATCAGAAGATGAGCAAATAAAAGTGCTTTTTTCTAAAATTCCAGACACAATACCAACCATTGATAATTTTAAGCAACTAAACAAAAAGTTTATCAATCGCTTGCTCAATGCACACACTTCTTCCCCCGTTTATCCCAAGATCGCAGCATTCTTTGATGAAATGTTTGCCGAGATAACCGATTTTGACGTCAGATTGATGTATGAGCAACAGAAATCCACCTTTGTGGACGGATCCGGAACCAACGAAGATCTGTTCCGCTTCAACTATGAGCTTTCCGCTTGTCTCCTGATCCTGATGACATGCGATGAGCTGTCAGAGAAGGAAGAAAACGAGGAAAATGGTATTCACTATGCAACCATTCAATCAAACGTCATGGAATATGCGCGAGAACACGGCTATGCAATGGGTGAATAAGAAAGGTCATGCTCTATGAAAAAGGTCTTAAAATATATCTTAATCGCCATTATTGTTATTGCTGCCGTTGCTCTTATCGATTTTTTCATAGGAGATGAGTACATATCAAAATTTGAAGCATTTTCCTATGCAGTTGTCGCTGCACTTACAGGTTATGCTTATGCAGAATCACAATATAACAAAAATGGCGAACTTGAAAGATTGGAAAAATCATTAGAAGTAAAGCAAGGAACAATCTTGGAGCTTAGAGAAGAGTGTAGGTCTGAACGCATAAAATACAAATAATTGGAATATATCATCGAGGTTATGTCTGTATTAAAATGCACCAAAGAAACCGCCGAAAAGCATCTTACTTGTATGAGAGAACACGACCTGTTGAGCGAATTTATATACGCAGAAACGATCAATGAAAAAAAGGACATTATCAGAACCGCCGCCTATCGTTCAAATCAGGACAAAAACGCATAAGGAGGAGCCCCCACTATGTCCCTTTTTGACCATTTCGCCGTGAAGGTCTGCGATGCGGCAGAGGCGCAGCTCGCCGATGAGGATCCGGAGACGGCACGTGAGCTCCTCGACGTCATACAAGTGATCCTGGATAATCTCGCGCCGGACACCGAGGATCCCGCCGATCCGCTCTACCAAAGCAATCCGCAAGCCCTCGCCCACGAGCTCATCCGCTACGCCCGCGAGATAAAATAAAAACCACTCTTGCGAGTGGTTAAGGAGATATATATGAGTCAGTATTATTGATGCCGTCGTAAACATGCTCAATTCCGATGATACGTCGCTTCAAGGATCGCCTCTGTCGCCGGATCTTTAAATACGTTGATTATCATATTAAGATAAAGCTGATCAAGGCTTGCAAATTTTTCGCATACCTCTTTGTCAAACCAAGGGAACATTTCGTCATATCTCTTGGTTCGCTCCAACATTACCTCCATGTGCGTGATAATGTCTCCCGTTCCGGGCGTACAACCTTGGAATAAATAATCAAATTTATGCGGATCTATCATTTTTTCCCCTTTCCCGCCTTCCCCGCGGAGCAAAAAATATTTCAAAAGCTATTGACAAATTCCATAACCTCGGTTATAATAATCACAGAGGGGCACCGATGACGGTTGACTTCCTCCAAATAGATTAAAGATAACCGTTCAGATTGGTAGTCAGGCGGTTATCTTTTTTTGTTTCTAAAACAAGATATAACGGAAAATATCAACGTCGCGATCTGCAAGAGATCGTTCCATGTAACAGAATCCATATACACCACCTCCCCTCATCGGGAAGGCAACAAAAAATGATTTACACCTCCCCGAACAAACGAGGAAGCCAACCGCCACCGTAATGGTGCCCCCGGGCATTGCTGCCGATATCATGATATCACTCTGATTCCGATTTGTCAAGCCCCATTTTCAAAAACAAAAGCGCCCCGCCCGGAGTGCAGTCCGAGCGGAGCTGAAGGAAGTACATTGGCGACACACCGAATAATACCATCCTCACAATGGTCATTATATCACAGTCGCCTCCGTTTGTCAACACATTTCAAAGAATAGGAGGTATATTTATGCCAAGCTACGAGAAAAACAAAGCTTCCGGGCTTTGGTCCTGCCGCTTTCGAGAGGTCGACGAGGACGGCAAGCAGCGTCATAAGCGGCTCTCCGGCTACAAGACCAAGAAGGAAGCGCAATTCGCCTATGAGGACTATATCAAGCACCTCGACGAGCTGATGAAGCAACGCAAGCTCGACGCAGAGCAACCACGCACAGATCCAAACGATATGCCCTTCGACGAGCTCCTCGCATCCTACATGGCATTCACCAAGAACCGTGTCAAGGAATCCTCCTTCTACGATATCGAGAGCAAGCTCCGCAACCGCCTCGTTCCCTTCTTCACCGGAAAGAAAATGAAAGAGATCACCCCCAAAATGATCTCCGATTGGATCGAGAATATTGACTATAAATATTCCTCCAAGATGTGGATCCTCTCCACTCTCGCATCGATCTATAAATACGGCGAGAAATATTTTGACATCAAAAACATTATGCCAAAGGTCGATCGCCCTCGAAATCTGGAGCCAACAAAGGAAATGCAGATTTGGACGCCAGAAGAATTCGCCGCAATGATCACGCACGTCGAGAACCGCTCGATTGCCATGTATCTTCGCATGCTCTATATCACAGGATGCAGACGTGGCGAAGGTCTTGCTCTCACGTGGGAGGATCTCGACTTCAAAAAACACACAGTGCGCATCAATAAGAGCGTTACCACAAAGACGCGCGAAGGAGCATTCAAGGTAACGACAACCAAGAACCAATCCAGCGTTCGCACCGTTTCCCTCCCCGATTTTTTCATCAAGGAGCTCACGGACTATAAAAAAGAGCAGAAGGACGCAACAGATGTTTGGTGCGAGCAGAGCTTCGTTTTTGGCGGTGCACGACCGCTCCCCCCGTCGACCGTCGATCATACCTTCAATGTAGCGATCAAAAAAGCAAACATTAAACAGATCCGCATCCATGATCTTCGTCACAGTTGCGCCTCCCTTCTGATTTCAAAAAACATTTCTGTCGTAGGCGTCAGCCGACATCTTGGGCACAAAAACATCGAGCAAACCCTCAACACCTACGCACATTTGATGCCGGACGATCAAATTAAAATCAAGATCGCACTCGATGATCTAAATGGACAACTATAAACAGTTTGTGCCTAATTTGTGCCTAATTTAATTAAAACCACAACATATCGTCGATATTTTCTTTTAGGAATACAATATATTGTGCTCGATTATTCCCCAACTGTCTCCACCAAAACATAAAAAACCGTGGTTTTTACCACGGTTTTTTATTTTAATATTGACATTTGTTCCGTTATCGTGTATACTATGTATGAAGCCATCTTGCGGCAGGAATCCGAACAATTGGTGACCGGAATTCTGTAGCAAAACGTGGCTTCTTTTTTGTTCCAATAAAACAATTCTGCTTTACGGCCGAAATCCGTTAAAAAATCAATGATTACGGATCGCAATGACCGCAGCCTGTGTAGCCCTGCGAATAGAGCGCATCGAGCGTGCCTGTATAGGTTTGTTTGTTGTGCGCCGCGATATCCTCTACCGCATAGCAGGTCGGGCGATGGATCTTTTTATTGCTTGTATTGAGCACGTAATCACCCTGCTCGTTGCCTCCGTTTCCGCCGTCAACGGGCGGCACGTAGGAGCCGGAGAGCCAATTGTCGCCATTTGCGTAATTGATCTCAATTCCATCCTGCACGTTGTAAACGTACACATTAAAGGAAACGCCCTCTCCCGCATCCTCGATCGAATATGCCTCCATCTGTACGCCGCTCGCAACGAGATCGTTTCCGTTATAGATCGGAGTAACACGGAACAAAACGTGATTCTCGGTCTCCTTGACGTAGTCTGCGATCATGTTTTCAAACGGGAGCATACCGTCCACGTTAAAGGAGCGCGTGCCCGTGATGAGGTTGTTTTTATTCGCGTTCTCGCCCGTGAGCTGGAAGCCGATGAGATGGCAACGTTTGTAGATCCAGCCGTTCTCTACCAGATCGGTGCTGTATTCCTTGTTATTCCATCCCGACGGCGTGACCGAGCTGATGCTATCGCGCGGCTCTGTAGGCATGAGGTCGATCCCCACGCACGCAACCGCGATGCCACATCTGCCAAGGCTGTCGAGCGCGCTGTAATACTCATAGCTTTGCGTTGTGTATTGATTTTCGTTGAACTGCGGCAGGTTTTGATTGATCGGCGTATACGGACTTCCCGTATATGTGGGTATACTCGACAAATTCAGTGTCGGCTTGGTCAGCGCGGGGATCTCATTTCCCTCGGGAATTCCCGTGATCGGGCCGATCGGCTTATTTTGCTCGGTCGTGGTAATCTCAGTCGTGCCGCCGTAGGGATTTTCTCCAAAGCAGGAGGAGAGCGACATGACAAGCGCCAAAAGCAAGCACAGCAATGCAAGCGTGCGTTTCATCTTCATTTTTTCCATACCTCCTTGGTAATCTTTTCATGCGATGAACCGACAAATTCATCTGCGGAGATCAATCGATATCCGCTCATATCCAACGTAAAGGTCACGTCAGCGGGATAGTGTCGGTTCCATCGGTAGAGGATGATCTCGTCGATCAACTCACCGTATGGCGCGGGATCGAAGGTCTCCACAAAGCAACAATGCACCCCACTCACACCGAGCGGATCCACGACAGCTACGGTCTTGGCGCCCGTGCTTGCAAACAGAGATGCGGAGTAAGGTGAGAGATAGATCGGCTCCTCTCCCACCGTGCGGCAAAGGTCCTCGATCAGCACGCGGTCTCGGCTTTGACGGCGGCGATTGAATGCCATCCCGTTTTTATCGTCCAAACAAACGATCAGCTTCATAAAAGTCCTTTCAATGTCGTTTTTTGTAATGCACCACACCAAACACGATCTGCGCCACAGAAATAGCAAGCACGATCACCAGCGGAATGATACCGAGCATCGATCCTTGATCCAGAATCAACGAGACGCCCCAGATAACGAGCAGGAAGAGCACTGCAAGCTCTGCGATCGCGAGGATCAAAGCAACGGTGCGGTGCTTTTTCGTTACGTTCTTTTCGGGCACGAAAAGGAGCATAAGCTCCATGTAGACCTCAAGAAGGATCTCTACTAAAATTTCCATGTCAATTCTCCAACGTGTGATAGATTTCCTTATAAAGCAGGCTCTTGATCTCTGCAAAGCGATCGTACGACACCGCACTGCCACTCGTCATGACGCGCAACGGGAGCGTTCCCTGCCCTGCGGAGAGCGCGGGCTGAACGTAAGGGTAATCGTTATAATAAAATCCGTTCCGCTCGTAAAAGCCGATGCGGCGGCGCGCAAGCTCACACTCGGGCAGCTCGACCTCAAGGCAGACTGTTTTTTTCGTCTCTCCAACCACCTCGGAGAGAAGCTTTGAGCCGATTCCTCCGTTGCGACGCGCGGGATCGACCGCAAAATGCTCAATGAAAAGCACCTCACCCAAGTCCCATGCCGCAATAAACGCAATGACCGCTCCACACTCGTCGACCACTCCGTAAACGCGGTATGCAGGCTCCTCAAAAAGCGCCTCCTGCTTCTCTCGCGGACGTCGCTCATCACGCGGAAAGCTCGGCTCCATAATGCGCCAGATCTGATCAAAGTGGGAGCGGTTTAACAACGTACTCACTCTTCCAACACCTTCCTTTTAAAATACATTGCGACTTCCGCAGCATAGTGCGCATACGCGGGCAACAGCTCAACGGGAAACTTGGAATGTGCTCCGTTCGCCTCAAGTGTGATATCTCCCTGATAGTGATTTCTGCGAAACGCCTCGATGATGGGCGCATAATCGATCTTTTGGGTGAACGGTAACATGTGGGAATCGTGCTTAAAATCCACGTCATGCAAATGGATCGCCTGCAGGCGGTCACCGAGCGTGTCGATCATCTTTACCGCATCGGTATCAAGCTCCTCCAGATAGCAATGTCCGATATCCAGACAAGCCACGAACACGTCTGCGGGAAGCAGATCCATATGGCGCTTGAAATCCTCATGGTGCGAGCATGCGGCAGGCGCAAAGCGCGTGCGATCATCCTTGCGGTGATTCCACATATTTTCCACACCGATCCTGACACCTGCGCGGCGTGCAACGGGTTCAAATTCGCGGTACATTTCCGCATTTTCCTCGGCGGTGTAATCGTTGCAGGGATGCACGACACAAACCTTGGCACCGAGAATACCGCTGATCTCAATGGCGCGCTTGATCTGCGGACGCATTTTGTCATTGTATTCCTCGTTTCCCTTTTTAGCGGTTGCAAAGGGCGCATGAGTCTGATTGCAGGGCAAACCGATCGAATCGGCATAGGCACGCAGATCCTTTGCGCGCTCGACATAGTCATCCGCCAGTAGGATCTCGTCCGAAGGAGCGTTGTGAAACATCGAAAAATCGTAAGCCTCAAATCCACTCTCGCGAAGCAGGCGCAAAATCGCCTTGAGATCACCTAATTTCTTATACGTGTACATTTCCGTTGACGTCAGCATGATTTTCTCCTTTACAATGTGTATTTTTGTTATAATTTATTATATCACAAAGCCTCGCCCAATTCAAGTAAAGTAAAGAATTTTAAAAAAAAGAAGTAGCTCGTGCTACCTCTTTTTTTTATTGTTATTCGAGCTCCACGCGCATGAAGAGATTATAATTTGCATCGTGGAAATTGTGCGCCTGATTGAAGGCGGCGCGAACGGTCAAAAGCAGAATGTCCCCTTCCAGCAAAAACGCGGGATATTGGAAGCCGTTCAGCTCTGCGTCGTGATCGCGGTAATCGATCAGATCACGAAGCTTTTCCAGATGCAAAAGATCCTTCGTTTCAAACAGCGACAGGAGATTTCTTCTGCGCGGAACAACGGGATCGTTTCCGACCACGATCCATTTTTCCTTGTAAGGAATGAAGCGGAAGAGCGAATTTGCAAGCGGTACGTCAATGATATCCACAAATGAAAGCGCCGCCTCGGGGTCCTTCTCGTTTACCTTCATGCGCAGGATCTGTCCGCTCTTCCAACGGAGGTAATTATAAAGCTCACCGTTCGGCATCCGCAAAATGTTTCCCTCCATCGAGTCGCCCTGCACACCTCCAGACGCCTCCTTCCACTCTCCCGCAAACGGAAGAAACTCGGAAAGCGTCCAATTCTCCGCCTGCATGAGATCGTCATCGGCATCGATGGAAAAGACCGCGGGAATATGCGAGCCGTAGGTCCAGCTGCCGTATTCACAGCCTCCCCAAAGCCTTCCGCCTGCCTCTGTGAGGTGCATGGTGGCGCGGCTCATGCCGCCGTAGGGGCAAAGGAGGCTCGAGCCGTAAAAGAGCGTGGTGGGTGCCGACCAGCTTTCCCCCTCGTCCTCGGAGCAAGAGATTTGAATATTGCCGTATTCGGTGGTGATACCGAGCATATAGATCCTTCCGCGATGAACGAACAAGCTTCCCCAATAAAAGGGATAGAGATCGCAAAGATAGTGCCAATTTTTGCCGTCGTCGTCAGATGCGTACAAAATAATAAGGTTTTGCGCCATTCCCTTGCCAAACAGATCCATACCCGCGATCAAACGCCCTCCCGGAGTCCTGACGAGCGAGGGACCGCAGAGATACCGACCGCTGAAATCGTATTGCGTATCCTCGGGATGGAGATAGTTGATCACCGACGTGCCCGCAGGGATCTCTCCCGTGCGAAGCAGTCTGCGCCGACTCACACGTCCGTCGGCAGCCTCGACGTAAAATTCGTATTCGCAATCGATCTCCAAGCCATACACGCGCATCTGTCTGCCCGTGATTGGCAAACGGTGTGCTTCCCCCTCACGCTCGCTCCAAACGACCGTATGCGCGCCTTCGGGGTCGGTCTTATCAAACCACTCAAAGGTAAATCCGCTCGCGTCGGGAGCCAGACGGCAAATATACGGAAGCTTCTCCTCCGCCTTGCGGTTAAATGGAAAATAGGGATGCCAATCTACCGTGTTTTTTCCTTTCATTTTTCAATATCCTTTCGATTTTACCGATACTGCTCCATGGGCTTGAGACAAGCGCGAATTCCCGCGAGCAGGAGCTGATCGTCGGTGCACATCCACATAAAGTTCGCGCCCATTTCGCGCCATTTTTTCGCCTGCTCAATATTATCGCAGAAAACGCCGACGGACTTATTCCGTTCGATGCAAATATCAAACACACGCTGCACCGCCGCGTAAAAATCGGGATGCTCAAACTGCGTTTCGATCCCCATGGTAAAGGAGAGATCGTACGGCCCTATCAGAACGGCGGCGATATGCTCACCGTAGCGATCCAGCATCTCAGGAAGATTTTGGATCCCCAAGGGCGACTCCATCTGGATCAAAAGATGGCGGTTCTTTTGAAAATCCGCTGTCGTCTCGCCCGCGCGAAGCTGGCAGTAGCCGCCCCTTCCCTTGCGACCGATCGGCGGAAAACGCATTGACTCGACCGCGAGCTTGACCTGCTCCAAGGTCTCCACACGCGGGATCATGATGCCGTCCGCTCCAAGGTCGAGACATCGAGAAATATGATGATAGGTACAATCGGGCACGCGGACGAACGAGGGCAAGCCAATGAGCCTGCAGGTTTGCAGAAGCGGAATGAGATTTTCGTTATTGAACACGCCGTGCTCCATATCAAAAAGGACGTAGTCGATGTAATCCTCGTTGATCAGCTCCAGCATCGGCGCGCTGTCAAGCAGCTGGAAAATAGGACCAATGATCTGTCCTCTTTCTGTCAATTTTGCTTTTAATCTTTCGTATTTATTCATACTGCACCTCATTTTTTATATTGCATTATATTGACATTTTACTCCATATAGATTAAAATGTAAATAGCATTATTAAATGAAATTATGTCATTTTTGCATTTTTGAGGTGAACGATCATGCAAAGCATTGAAAACTACCGTTACGATATTCTGCGCGACGATCAGGAGAAGCTCGTGACCTTCCACAAGACCGACGATCTCGCGCCTCATGAAAATCAGCATTTCCACGACAGCATTGAGTTTATCTACGTCGCGAAGGGGTGTATTCACGCCAAGCTTGGAAGTGACTCGCTCGAGATCACGAACGGACACCTGCTCGCGCTACCGAGCTTCACGCCGCACGATTGCCCCAGAAAGGACGTGGAGCTATGGCAACTGATCGTTCCGAGGTCGATGATCAGCAATCTCGACAAGCTGATGGAGCGCAAGACCTTTGCAAGCCGTGTCATTCGTGATCCGAACGGTCAGCTTCTCTCCTACTTGAAGCTGATCCATGAAATAAACACGCGCGAGGGGATCTTTTCGGAGCTTGACGAGGATTGTGCAAAGAATTCCGCAGTCACCGCCGCTGCAAGCTTCATTCGTACGGTCATTCCCCTCTTCGGTCTGCGAGACGAGATCGGCAGTTCATCCTCGGTCATGCAGGCGATCCGCTATCTCTCCGAACATTTCCGCGAGCCTCTGCGGATCGGTGAGATCTCACAAAAGCTCTATTGCAATCGCAGTCAGCTCTCCGCCCATTTTCGCGAGACCTTTGGGTTGAGCATGAACGAATACGTCACAAAACTCCGCGCCGCCGAGGTGCGCCGTTTGCTCTCCGAGCGCTCGGACATCACGCTATCCGAGGCTTGTGTCGAATCGGGCTTTGGAAGCCTGCGAACCCTTCACCGCGCCTACAAAGCCATCTACGGCTGCGCGCCGCACGGGAGAGAATAAAAAAGAAACGTACCGCAACGTAAACGTTGCGGTACGTTTCGCGATCCGTTTTCCGCACAAAAAAATACCGAGGCGATTGCCTGTACCATATCTGCCTCGAACAGGAAAACGGGACGTTGAACATCGTTCGCTTCGCTCACTACTCGATCCGCAAGCGAATCGACCGTACAGCAACGCAAGCGTTGCTGTACGTTTCGCGATCCGTTTTCCTCACAAAAAAATACCGAG
>JAFTJB010000017.1 GCA_017456625.1 Clostridia bacterium | reverse complement strand
TTGCTTTTTTGTGATTTTGCATCGAAAGAAACATTTTTTCGCAGATATCTTGACATTTCACCCTTGAATATGATACAATGTTATGGTACAAATCAAGAAAGTTCTGCTCCGCCATATGCCAAAAAGACAAGTACGCTGATCAAACAAGCGGAGATCGTTCAAGAGAAAGCGAGAAAAATTATGAAAATTGCAGTTGCCGGAACCGGATACGTTGGCCTTTCTATGGCAATTCTGCTGGCACAGCACCATAGTGTCACCGCAGTGGATATTATTCCGGAAAAAGTGGAAATGATCAATTCTAAGCGATCCCCCATTGTGGACCGTGAGATCGAGGAATATCTTGCGACGCGCGAGTTGGATTTGACCGCAACACTGGACGGTGCATCTGCCTACAAGGATGCCGATCTGGTCGTGATCTCCACGCCCACGAACTATGATTCTGTCAAGAATTATTTCGATACCTCCAGCGTGGAGGAGGTAATTCGTACGGTCAAGCGTGTGAACCCCAACGCCGTGATGGTGGTCAAATCTACCGTCCCGGTCGGTTTTACCGAAAAGGCACGCAAGGATTTTGAAACCGAGAACCTTTTGTTCAGCCCCGAATTCCTGCGTGAGGGTAAAGCCTTGTATGACAATCTCTACCCCAGCCGTATCATCGTTGGCGTGCCGATGCAAAACGAGCGTCTCGTGAAAGCAGCGGAGTGCTTTGCGGCACTGCTGCGCGAGGGCGCGATCAAGGAGGACATCGAGGTCCGTATGATGAATCCAACCGAGGCAGAGGCGGTTAAGCTCTTTGCCAACACCTACCTTGCCCTGCGCGTCTCCTTCTTCAATGAGCTGGATACCTATGCAGCCGTACGCGGATTGGATACCAAGTCTATTATTGAGGGCGTGGGATTGGATCCTCGCATCGGTTCTCACTATAACAATCCTTCTTTCGGCTATGGCGGATACTGCTTGCCGAAGGACACCAAACAGCTGCTCGCCAACTACAATGACGTGCCGCAGAATATTATTTCTGCGATTGTGGAAGCAAACAGAACACGCAAGGACTTTATCGCGGATCAGATTTTGGCAAGAAACCCAAAAACGGTTGGAATTTACCGCTTGACGATGAAGTCGGGCAGCGACAATTTCCGTCAATCCTCCATTCAGGGCGTGATGAAACGCATCAAAGCAAAAGGCGTGGAGGTCGTGATCTACGAGCCGACAATGAAGGAGGACAGCTTCTTCAACAGCCGCGTTACGCGTGATTTGGACGCCTTCAAGCGTGAGGTCGATGTGATCATCGCAAACCGTTACAACGACGATCTTGCCGATGTTTTGGAGAAGGTCTATACCAGAGATCTGTATTTCAGGGATTGATGTAATAAACGGGCGTTCCAAGGTGAACACCCGTTTTTTACAAGAAAAGGAGTGACGCATATGAAAAATCAGGTGAATCGCATCCTGTTCGCGCTCTTGCGCGAAGAGATCTGTGGCATCGCGCCCGAGGCGGAGGTGCCGGCGGAGATCAATGCCGAGATGCTGCGTGAGCTATATGTGTATGCCAAGCATCACGATTTGGCGCATCTTGTGGCGGACGCGCTCGCCAAGCATCAGCTTCTGCCACCCGAGGACGAAATGACCTCAAAATTCGAAAAGCAGCATATGATGGCGATTTTTCGCTATCAAAGGCTCAATTACCAGCTGGAGGCGGTCAGTGCGGCACTTGAGGAAGCGAAGATCCCATTTCTGCCGCTCAAGGGCTCGGTGATCCGCACGCTCTATCCCGAGCCGTGGATGCGAACGAGCTGTGATATTGACGTACTGGTTCACGAGGAGGATCTGGAGCGAGCGATCAAACTTCTGACAGATAAGCTAGAGTACAAAAACGAGGGACGAGGCTCACACGACGTGTCGTTGCGCTCGGCAGAAGGCGTCCACGTGGAGCTACATTACAGTCTTTTGGAGGACGATCGCGCAAACAACGCAAAAGCGTTTTTGGAGAACGTGTGGAGCTATGCCTATCCCGCGGAGGGAAAGCACTGTCAAATGTTACTGCGTGACGAGTTCTTTTATTTCTATCACGTAGCGCATATGGCAAAGCACATTGAAATCGGCGGTTGCGGAATCAGACCCTTTTTGGATCTGTGGCTGCTTGACCGTCAGGTGGAGCACGATGAAGAAAAGCGAAACGCCCTACTCGAGGGCGCGAAGCTACTGACCTTTGCCGAAGCATCAAGGGCATTGGCGAAGCGATGGATGACGGAGCAAGAGCTTGACTGTGAGGATGTTACGAAAGAATTAGAGCGATACATTCTTGGCGGAGGCGTTTACGGAACGACCGAGAACCGCGTCGCGGTGCAGCAAAAAAAGAGAGGCGGCAAGGTGGGGTATATTCTTTCGAGAATCTTTTTGCCGTACAATCAGCTGAGTCTGCAATATCCGATTCTGAAAAAGCATAAATGGCTCACGCCCTTTTATTCGATTCGCAGGTGGGTAACACTATTGTTTGGCGGAAAAATTAAAAAAGGCTTGCGCGAAATGAGGATCAATCGAAAGACCTCGCAGGACGATACCGAAAGAGCCGAACAAATGATACGCTCGCTTGGGTTGTAAGCTATGTGAAACGCAAAGTCAATCGAACGCATATCAAATTCGTGATCAACTATAAATCAATATCATATTTTGCATTGAATATGCTTCAACAATCTTCATCGAATCATATGAAAACGGGCGGCAGATTTCTGCCGCCCCAATGATTTACAAACCCGATTCAGAAGCCAACAGTTCGCCCCAAAATACAAACATCTCTATCATTTTTCTCTCGTAGTCAGCAGGCGAAACAAATGCCTTTCTCAGCAAACTGCCACCATCAAAGTAGTCCGAATAAATTTATTGTCCTCCCCAAAAAAAGGAAGAGCCCGACGAATCGGGTTCTTCCCATTTTTTCGTTTGTTTGTTGGCGTGACGGAACGCTTATCCGAGATTGAGGTCTGCGTGATCAATGCCAAGGAAGTCTGCGATCGCGTAGATGCGGTCCTCCAGCTCCTCGTTCTCCGCGGCGTTTTCCGCGTAATAATTCTCGATCGCCGTTTTGGTCGCCTGATAGTCAACGTGCTCGCGATCCTCCTGGCTGATGCTCAGTCCGAACGGATTGTTCTTCCACTCGGGATGATTCTCACGGGTGTTCATGATCGCGTTGCATACCATATCGGTGTCGAGGATCGCCTTTACGACCTCGTCTGCCGTCATCTTGAGTCTACCCTCAACCTTGCCCTCGGGGAGCGTATGGTTGAACAGGTACGCGTACTCGCCGCCGTCCTGAGAAACCGCGGAAACCATCTGGAACATCGTAAGGATTCCGTGGGTCTGCTCGTTGTAGCTGTCTCCGTATTTCTGCTTGTCGCCCATTTCGGTCAACAGGTTCTGGATCAGCTCGTGGGCTTTGTTGCCCTCACCCAGGCGGGCCCAGGTGTTGATGCGCTGTGCCATGGCCCAGCCGGT
>JAFTJB010000016.1 GCA_017456625.1 Clostridia bacterium | reverse complement strand
GCTTCGATGCTTCGCATCTTGCGCTTTCGCTCCATTCGTCCCTCATTGCGCGAAAGTTCGACTCGGTCAGAATTTCTTCCCTCGCTCAGGATGACGCGCAGACGGAATGGTCGGGGTGGATGTTTGCACCGAACAGATACCCAGATGTTTTGTCCGCGACATAGGAATGTAACCTTTTGGATTTTTCAGGAATAGCGAAGCGGCGATGCGGCAATGAATGACACGATCGTAGGGGCGATTCACGAAAGATAGGAGCAGAGACTAACGTCCTTTTTTATTTTCCCCTTCGGGAAGGCTTTGGGGGTTGTAGGGGACTTTTGAAAAAGTCCCCTACAAAAAAACAATCACTTTACAACAATATTTACGATCTTGTTAGGAACGCTGATCTCCTTGATCACGGTCTTACCGTCGACGAAGGCAGCGACACGGGGATCGGCTTTTGCGGTAGCGATCGCCTCGTCCTTGGGGCAATTGAGGGGAAGCGCGATGGTAGCGCGAAGCTTACCGTTGACCTGAACCGCGACCTCGACGGTGCTATCCACGGTCTTTGCCTCATCCCACTCGGGCCATTTTGCGAGCGAGCAGAAGCCCTCTCCGCCAATGTCTGTCCACATCTCCTCCGCAAGGTGCGGAGCAAAGGGAGAAACGATACGAATAAGCATGGAGAGCTGCTCGCGCGTGAGGCTACCCGCATCGTAGATCTTATTGAGCAGATCCATCATAGATGCGATTGCGGTATTAAACTTAAGCTCCTCGATATCGAGCGAAACCTTCTTGACAGTCTTATGGAACGCGGACTCGAGCTTGGGATCGCTCTGATCCGAGATCATATCCACAAGGTCACCGATGCGGTCGAGGAAGCGCTTGCAACCCTTCATGGAGCTTTCGTTCCACGGAGCCGCGCTTGCGTAGTCACCCATGAAGAGGACGTAGGTACGGAGAACGTCCGCGCCGTAAACGTCGACTACGTCGTTGGGGTCGACGACGTTGCCCTTGGATTTGGACATTTTATCGCCGTCGGGACCGAGGATCAGCCCTTGCGCGGTTCTCTTGGCATAAGGCTCGGAGGTGGGAACGATGCCGAGGTCATAGAGGAACTTGTGCCAGAAGCGCGAGTAGATCATATGACGGGTGACGTGCTCCATACCGCCGTTGTACCAATCTACGGGGAGCCAATACTTGAGCTTTTCGGGATCCGCGAGTGCCTTGTCGTTGTGCGGATCGATATAGCGCAGGAAGTACCAGGATGAGCCTGCCCACTGGGGCATGGTATCGGTCTCGCGCTTTGCGTCGCCGCCGCACTTGGGGCACTTGCAATTGACAAAGGACTCAATCTTTGCCAGGGGGCTCTCGCCACCCTCACCGGGCTCGAAGTTCTCGACTGCGGGCAGACGGAGCGGAAGCTCCTCGTAGGGAACGCCGACGATGCCGCAATGCGGGCAATGCACAATCGGGATGGGCTCGCCCCAATATCTCTGGCGGTTGAACGCCCAATCCTTCATCTTATACTGAACGCCCTTCTCGCCGATGCCCTCTGCCTCAAGCTGCTCGAGCATACGCGCGATGGAATCCTTTTTGTTGGTATAGCCGTTGAGGAAATCCGAGTTGACCATCTCGCCGTCGCCCGTGTAAGCGCCCTCTGCGATGTTGCCGCCCTTGATGACCTCGATGATATCGATGCCGAACTTCTTTGCGAACGCCCAGTCGCGCTCGTCGTGTGCGGGTACTGCCATGATCGCGCCCGTGCCGTAGCCCATCATAACGTAGTCCGAAATGTAGATCGGGATCTCCTTGCCGCTGACGGGGTTGATGGCGGTGAGTCCGTCGATGCAAACGCCCGTCTTATCCTTGACAAGCTGGGTACGCTCGAACTCGGTCTTCTTTGCGCACTCTTCCTTGTAGGCGTCAAGCGCGTCAATGTTGCGGATCCTGTCGCGGTTTGCCTCGATGATGGGATGCTCGGGCGCGATGACCATGAAGGTCACGCCAAAGAGCGTATCGGGGCGGGTGGTGTAGATGCGAAGCTTCTCGTCGATCTCCTTGAGAGAGAAATTGACGAACGCACCCGTGGATCTGCCGATCCAGTTGACCTGCTGCTGCTTGACGTTGGGGAGATAATCCACCGTCTCAAGTCCCTCGAGGAACTTGTCCGCGTACTCGGTGATGCGCAGATACCAGACAGCCTTGGACTTCTGCACGATGTCGCTGTGGCAGATATCGCATTTGCCGCCCTGCGAGTCCTCATTGGAAAGGACGACCTTACAGCTCGGGCAATAGTTGACGAGCGCGGTATCACGGAACACGAGACCGTGGTCCATCATCTTGAGGAAGATCCACTGCGTCCAGCGGTAGTAGCTCTCCTCGGTGGTATCGACCACGCGAGACCAATCGAAGGAAAATCCGACTCTCTTGAGCTGGGATGTAAACTTCTCGATGTTGCGGTCGGTCACGATTCTGGGGTGTGTGCCCGTCTTGATCGCGTAGTTCTCGGTGGGCAGACCGTACGCGTCAAAGCCGATCGGGAACATGACGTTGTATCCCTGCATACGTCTCTTGCGCGAAACGACCTCAAGACCCGAATATGCCTTGATGTGTCCGACGTGCATGCCCGCGCCGCTGGGGTACGGGAACTCGACGAGGTTGTAATATTTGGGCTTATCGCTGATGTCCTGTGCGTGGAAAACACCTGCTTCCTCCCACTTCTTTTGCCATTTCGGCTCTACTTGCTTAAAATCGTACTTCATGGTTGTCTTTTCCCTTTCTTTATTCCGCGTCGGCGCGGTCGTCAATTCCGATGAACTTGATCTCCTCCGCGTCGCCGTAAAGCTTTTCGAGTTTGTAAAAATCACGCGCCTCTCGGCTGAAGATATGCACGATGACCGAGGAGTAGTCCAAAATCACCCACGCGTTGTTATCCCGACCCTCAAAATGAGCGGGATCGACACCGCGAAGTCCGAGCTTATACTCGACCTCGCCGCCAAGCGACTTGACCTGTGTGGAGGAGTTACCCGAGCAGATCACGAAATAATCCGCGATCACGGTCTGATCCTCTACCCTGAGCACCTTGATATCTCTCGCCTTTTTCGCATCCAATACGTCAAAGATCGCGTGCGCGACCGCTTCCGCATCCGTTGCGTCCAAGGGCGGTAATTTTTCTTCCATCATTTCTTCCATTCGTTTTGTTCCTTTCGTGGTATATTATGCAAATGAACCTTTATCGGTCATAATTTTCAACGTAAGTGACAAGTGCCTCCTCACGGGCTTGATAGATCGCGTGGAATTGCGCATTCTCTTCCCTGTCAAAGACACCGCGCGGATCAAACGCATCGGTCGTGTACGGCTCATCGGGCAAAAGATGCTCCCTTGCCGCACGCGCACCACCCGCCCGGTTGATCACGTAATACCAAGCGCCGCTCATCCCCTGCACTGCCTCTCCGGGCAGGGTCTCCATGGGGATCGTTTCGGTATCGCACGCACGCAAGGCACCGCAAAGGCGCACCGCCTCGTGGATCCCGATATCGGTCTGCACCGTGGTAAGCGCGCGCAGAGCCGCGCCGATCATTTCCATGACCGAGAGCGATTGACACCGCTTGGCAAATGCCGAGAGAAATTGCTTTTGCGCATCCAAGCGCCCAAGGTCGGCATCCGCATAGCCCGCGCGATAACGCACGAACTGCTCGGCTTCCGCTCCCGTGAGCACCCGTCTCCCGGCGGGGAGATCGATTCTTAAATCCTGCGCGGGATCAAAATAGCGCATTGCCTTCGGGATATCCACCTCCACACCGCCGATGGCATCCACCACCTGCACGAGCGCGTCGGGCTTAAGCATGACGTAGCAATCGATCGGTATTCCCATTGCCTCCTCGAGAAAGGAGACAAAGCCGTCAATGCCAAGCGTCTTGACCGCGCCGTTGAGCTTTTTGTAGCTTTTTTGGGTATATTCCGCATAGGTATCACGCGGGATCTGCAAGATGTGCGCGCTTTTTGCGCTCTCATCGACCGAAACGAGCATGACCGTATCGGCAAGTGCCGCCGCTCTGTCGCATCCGACGACCAAAACGCGTGTCACGCGCCTCTGTGCTTGCGCCGAGGTCGAGCGTGCCGCCTCCGCGCCGATCGGCGTGCAGGAAACGAGCGTCAGCGCGACCGCCAACACCCAACACACCGCCATGATTTTTCCGCTTTCCGTTCTCATGCTCCACCTCTTTGACAAAATGATGTAGAGGAAGAGCCTTTTGCCCAAAAGCGTCGTTGTATAAGTAGATATTATAAATTGTGCGAATTTGTCAATCGTTTTTTTGCGCGAAAATGCGCGAAGCCGAAAAGAGCTTGATCAAATCTTTCATCACACGCTCGCGCGCTCCAGGAGGAGCTCGTTGCGTGCTTCCGCCGTCTCCACGGCGATAGGTGTGCCCTCCGCAAGCAGATCGCGCACGGTCATATCAAAGGATAAAATGAGCGTGTCGCGCAAAAGCGCCTCTCTCTCCTCCGTCCCCATCGTTTCGGGCTTCGCGCCCCAAAAGTAGCGGCGCAGGATCACGCAGTTTTCAAAGCTGCGCGAATCGTCGATATAATCGGCAAGATAAAGCAATTTTTCGGTCAGGGTCATGCCCGCGTGCCCCGTGGTATGCCAACGCACCGCCGAGATCAGCTCGGGGTCGTCGAAGGCAGGATAGCGCGAGGGAATGCACGCCGCCGCGGTACGCGCGTGAAGCGTTTTGGGCGCGAGTCGGTCGCCGTCGGTCACGGTCAAGCCCAGCTCGCGACAAAGCGCCTCCTGCCCCTCAAGCTTCAACTCCTTGGTGCAATCGTGCAAAAGTGCCGCCGCGCGCATGAGCATGGTCTTCTCGGGACAAAACAGCGCGCAAAGCCGCTCGACCATCGCCTCGACCGCAACGGTGTGGCGAAATCGCTTTGGCGACATTGTCTCCGCCACGAGCGTGCGCAGTTCATCCAGCATGGCTTCTGTGATCTCTATCATTATGTTCTCCTTTACCGTCCCTCAAACGTACAAATGATTGTCACGAATGTAGGTTTCCACCGCCTGCGGCACTAAATGGGAGATCTTTTTTCCCTCTGCGAGCCGAGCACGGATCTCGTTGGAGGAAAGCTCGATGGGATCGGTAACGATCCTGCGCACGACCTTTCCGTATTTTTGGTGATAATCGGCAATTTTTTGAACGATCAAGCCGTCAAGCGTTTTGTCCGTCTCGCGACGGATGTAGACGGGATAGCACAGACGGAAGATCTCCTCGGGGCTTCTCCATTGATCGAGCGTGAGCATCATATCGGTGCCGCAGAGGAAAAACAGCCTGCGATCCTCGCCCGACAGCTCGCGGAGCGTGTCCACGGTATAGCTTCTGCCGCCGCGCGCGATCTCCATGTCGCTGACGTACACGCCCTCGATCGACGAAAACGCCAATCTTGTCATCTCCAGCCGATCCGCCGCCGAGACGGGGACCTCCATCTCCTTGTGCGGCGGGATCGCCGTGGGAATAACGTACAAAATATCCAGCCACATCTGCTCCATGAACGCCTTTGCGGCTTGCAGATGTCCGTTATGGGGCGGCGAAAAGGTGCCGCCGTAAATTCCGATGCGCGTCATGCACGGGGAAGCTCGATGGTGGGGTGCTTTTCGGACTCACGGTAGAGCACGATCTTACGTCCCACGACCGCAACGGGCTCGGCGCCAAGCGCCTCCGCCAATTCGCGAATGATCTCCTTCGGTACCTCTCCGCTGTTCTCCAGAACGTGCAGCTTGATCAGCTCCTTCGCCTCAAGCGCATCCGAAAAGGTTTTGATGAGGTTCTCGGAAAGTCCGCCCTTGCCGATCTGCATGATCGCGGGCAGGTCGTTTGCGAGTCTGCGCAAATAAGCCCTCTGTTTTGATGTGATCATAATGTGTTCCTCTCTATTTGGGATCAGCCCACTCCCCAGCGGTTTTGGCGCAGTACGTCGTACATCTCGTAGCATACGCTCGAAACCACCAGAATGAACTGCTTATCGTTCAAAAATATCTGCAATGAATATTCGTCCTCCGCAAGCACAACGCTCTTGATGTCCTCGCGTGAAAGCTCGAGTCGGTGTGTGCCGCGCTCCAGGGAGAGAAAGATCATGCTCTTCTCGGTCAGGATGAAAAATCCACCCACCGATCTGCCGCCTCGGATCGCAAAGCGCACACGCTCGTCAAACAAAAATTTGCTCTGTATCGTTTTTTTGATCTTCGCGTACGGAATATCCGCGCGATAGAGCAATATGGGAAACAGGATCGACCATAAGAGTGTCACACCCGCTCCGATCAGAATTCCGATCTGCCAACCGAGAAAAAGACCGCCGATACCTCCCGTGATCAATCCGAAGATGACCGACAGGAGCCTCGCGCCGGGTGCCTGAAAATAATCCGAAAAATGCAGGCGCGTATCGTTTTGCTCGGTGCTTTGATTGGTTTGGTTGTTTTCTTTCTTTTTCAAATGGGGGTCACCTCAATTCTTCCGCTCCTCCAGAGCCGCGCCGAGCGCCTTTGCAAAGGCACGGATCGCCTGCCCGCGGTGGGATACGGAATTTTTCTCCTCGGGGGAAAGCTGTGCAAAGCATTTGCCCAAAGGCTCGTAATAGAAGAGCGGATCGTAGCCAAAGCCGTCCTCTCCGTGTCTCTCACGGAGAATACTGCCGCGCGCCTCGCCAAAAACGGTGAACTCTCTGCCGTCGGGCAGCACGCACGCGATGCAACAGACGAACGCGCCGCCGCGCGCCCCGTCCGCAACGTCCGCAAGGCGCTCCAAAAGTGCGTTGTTGTTCGCCTCGTCGTTGTGGTCTCCGCCCTTGCCGCATCGCTCGGCATAGCGCGCCGAATAGATGCCCGGCTCACCGCCAAGCGCATCCACCGTCAGTCCCGAATCGTCGCCCACGCCAATGTAACCGCTTTCCGCCGCGGCGCGCGCCTTGATAAGCGCGTTTTCGGCAAACGTCGTGCCATCCTCCACGATCTCGCCGTGAATTCCGACGTCGTCAAGCGACAAAATTTCAATTTGCGGGAACACCTCGGAGAGTAGTGTCTCCAATTCCGCAATTTTTTTGCGGTTGCGCGATGCCAATACGATTTTCATAATCAATCACCTTCAAATTTGTGTTACAAACGCTTCTGCCCAATCGTCCCACATGGGATTGTGTTCTTCGATCAAAGCGTTTTTCTTTTTTCTCGTCCAATGCTTCAATTGCTTTTCTCTTGCAATTGCCGACAATGGATTTTGGTAACGTTCATAGTAAACCAATTTCTTGACATGATATTTTTTTGTAAATCCATCAATCTCTTCGTTTCGATGCTCTGTTATTCTGCGACGAAGATCATTTGTCATTCCAATATACATGACTGCGTTGGTTTGGTTGGTCAAAATGTATACGTAAAACATAATGTTACATCCCTGTGACAAATCAGCAAGCGTTTTCAGTAGATCCCGCTTGGGGCTACGCCCCTGCGCGCTTTCGCTTCATTCGTCCCTCATTGCGCGAAAGTTCGACTGCGAGCATTGCACAGAAAATTTTTTACTTCCATC
>JAFTJB010000140.1 GCA_017456625.1 Clostridia bacterium | reverse complement strand
CCGATGACGTTGTAGGTCAGCGTGGGACAGTTTTCATCGGTGTCAATGATCTTTCCGTAAGGAACGAGACCCAATTTGATCAATGCCTGGAATCCGTTACAGATACCGAGCATCAAGCCGTCGCGGTCGCCCAGCAGGCGTGCGACCTGCTCCTTGATCTCGGGGTTGCGGAAGAATGCGGTGATAAACTTTGCCGATCCGTCCGGCTCGTCTCCGCCCGAAAATCCGCCGGGAATGAATACCATCTGGCTCTCTGCGAGCTTCTTGGATACCGTCTCCACGCTCTTTGCAACCGCATCGGCGGTGAGATTGCGAATGACCACGATATCAGCCTCGGCTCCTGCCGCCTCCATTGCGCGTGCGGAATCGTACTCGCAGTTGGTACCCGGGAATACGGGAATGAGCACCTTGGGACGCGCGCACTTGATCGCAGGTGCCGCCGCACATCCCTTGTCGTACGCAAAGGTCTTGAGCGTTCCGCCCGCGGGTGCCTTTGTGGGATATACGTTCTCAAGCGTTGCCTCGTTGAGTGCCAACAGCTCCGCAACGGTCGCGCGATCGTCACCCAGAACGATCTCTGCCGCCTCGGTGGTCTGACCGATCTTCGTAGCGTATGCACATTCAACGTCGCCATCAAGCTCGGCAACGATGAAGTCCTGCATCATGCCATTATACCAATCGTTCTTTACAGCACCGTTGGAGGTAAAGCCGATCTCATTACCGAAGGACATCTTCATAACCGCCTCGGCAAGTCCGTTTTCAACTGCCCATGCAGCCTTGACCTTGCCCTCCTTGCAAAGCGCGTGGAATGCTTCCCATGCAGCCTTGGTGGCATCTGCGCCCTCGGCATTGGGAGCAAACAAATATACGGGGTGACCCGCCGCCTTGAATTCGGGAGAGATCACGTCGCCTGCCTTGATGGGAGCGATCGCAAAGGAGATGAGCGTAGGCGGAACGTCAAGATCCATGAAGGAGCCCGACATCGAGTCCTTACCGCCGATCGCAGCCGCATTCAATTCAAGCTGCGCATCCATCGCGCCGAGCAGTGCCGCCATGGGCTTACCCCAGCGAGCGGGCTCATTGCGAAGCTTTTCAAAGAACTCCTGCAGGGTCAGGTATGCATCCTTATAGTCCGCGCCTGCCGCTACAAGCTTTGCCATAGAGTGATATACCGCAGTACGTGCGCCAACGTAAGGATCGATGCTCATCAGATCCGCATCCAGCGCCCAGGACATAACGCTTGCCTGATCGGTGGTCTGTCCCGGAAGAACGGGAAGCAGTGCCGCCATTGCCTGCGCGGGAGTGCTCTGCGTTTTTCCGCCGAAGGGCATGAGCACGGAGCCCGCGCCGATCGAGCCGTCAAAGCGCTCGACAAGTCCTCTGCGGCTTGCGGTCTTCAGATCGCTCGCCATCTCACGCAGATCGCCGTACAGTGCCTTCGAGAGCACAGAAAGATCCTTCTCGGTAACCTCTGCCGTTGCGTGCTTATCCGCACCGTTCGTATTCAAAAATTCACGGGAAAGGTCGGCAACGGTCTGTCCCTTCCAGGACATTACCATGCGCGCTTCCTCGGTAACGATCGCAACGCGATATGCCTCAAGGTTCTCTGCCTCGGCATACGCGATGAATTTATCCGCATCCTCTGCGGCAACAACGACAGCCATACGCTCCTGCGACTCGCTGATTGCAAGCTCGGTACCGTCAAGACCGTCATACTTCTTTCTGACTGCATCCAGATCGATGCGCAAGCCGTCCGCGAGCTCACCGATCGCAACCGAAACACCGCCCGCGCCAAAGTCGTTGCATCTCTTGATCAAGCGCGTGACCTCCGCATTGCGGAACAGACGCTGGATCTTTCTCTCCTCGGGTGCGTTACCCTTCTGGACCTCGGATGCCATCGTCGTGAGAGACTTCATGTTATGGCTCTTGGAGGAGCCTGTCGCACCACCGATACCATCACGTCCCGTGCGTCCGCCGAGCAGAATGATCACATCGCCTGCCTCGGGGCGTTCACGGCGTACGTTGTACGCGGGTGCTGCCGCCACAACGGCACCGCACTCAAGTCTCTTTGCCACGTAACCGTCGTGATAGACCTCCGCAACGTGTCCCGTTGCAAGACCGATCTGGTTACCGTAGGAGGAATATCCTGCCGCGGCAGTCTGACAAAGCTTTCTCTGCGGAAGCTTGCCCGCCATCGTATCTGCGATCGCACGGCGAGGATCTCCCGCACCCGTCACACGCATTGCCTGGTGTACGTACGCACGTCCCGACAGCGGATCACGGATACAACCGCCGATACAGGTTGCCGCGCCACCGAAGGGCTCGATCTCCGTGGGGTGGTTGTGGGTCTCGTTCTTGAACATCAACAGCCAATCCTGGTCCTCACCGTTGACGGTTGCGTTTACGTGGATGGAGCAGGCGTTGATCTCCTCACTCTCGTCCAATTCGGGAAGCACACCGCGCTTTTTCAGAGTTTTCACGGCAATGGTCGCAATGTCCATCAGCGTCTGCGGACGCTTTGCCGCCTTCTCCTCACCGTAAACCTCTACGCGAGCCGCCAGATAACGCTCATATGTGCGCGCAACGGCGGGATCATCGATCTTGACGTTGTCGATATGCGTCGAGAAGGTGGTGTGACGGCAGTGATCCGACCAATAGGTATCTACTACGCGGATCTCGGTGATGGTGGGATCGCGATGCTCTTCGTTTTTGAAATAGTCCTGCAAGAATTTCAGATCGTCCAGATCCATTGCGAGTCCGAGGCTATCGAGCAGATCGGACAGACCCTTCTCATCCAATTCCGTAAAGCCGCAGACCGTTGCAACGGTCGTGGGCGTGCCGTATTCGATCGCAAGCGTTTCGGGCTTTTCCAGTGCTGCCTCGCGGCTCTCCACCGCATTGATCACGTACTTTTTGATCGCCTCCACGTCCTCTGCGCTCAATTTACCGCCCAGAACGTAGACCTTTGCGGAGCGCACCGTGGGACGGTCGCCCTGGCTCTGCAGCTGAATGCACTGCGCCGCCGAATCCGCTCTCTGATCAAACTGACCCGGCAGAGGCTCTACCGCAAACACGATCCCTCCCTTGGCATCCACCTCGGTGGTAGCCATATCAAGCTGAGGCTCGGAGAAGACCGTACGAACTGCCGTTTCAAACAGCTCCTCGGTAATATTTTCCGCATCATAGCGGTTCAGGATGCGAACCGACTCGAGCGATTTAATGCCAAGCAGATTTTTCAGCTCGGAGCAAAGCGCGTTTGCCTCATGCGCCAGCTCTGCCTTTTTTTCAACGAATATTCTGTATACCATAATTACTTTCCGTAAGCCTCCATTGCGCGTTTTCCAATATCGTGACGGTAGTATGCATTCTCAAAATGAATGGTTTCAACCTTTTTGTAAGCGGCATCGATCGCCTCGGGGAGCGTATCCGCCACTGCGGTCACACCAAGCACGCGTCCGCCGTTGGTCTTAAGTCCCTCGCTGTCAAGCGTAGCACCCGCAACGTAAACGGTGTCGCGAACCGCCTCGGGAATGGTCATCAAAAATCCCTTCTCGTAAGCGGAGGGATAGCCTGCGGATGCCATGATGACACAGCAAGCATTTCCCTTGCCGAACTTTACCTCGGTCTCGGCAAGCGTACCGTTGGTGGTTGCCTGCATGACCGTGAGAAGATCGCTCTCAAGGAGCGGCAGCACGACCTGCGTTTCGGGATCGCCGAAGCGGCAGTTGTACTCAATGACCTTCGGACCCTTGGGCGTGATCATCAATCCGAAATAGAGACATCCCTTAAAGGTTCTGCCCTCGGCGTTCATTGCGTTGACCGTGGGGAGGAAGATGGTCTCCATGCACTCCTTTGCGAGCGCCTCGGTGTAGTAGGGGTTCGGTGCGACCGTACCCATACCGCCCGTGTTAAGTCCCGTATCGTTATCCCCTGCTCTCTTGTGGTCCATGGACGAAACCATGGGAACAACGACCTTGCCGTCGGTAAAGGAGAGCACGGAGACCTCGGGACCCGTGAGGAACTCCTCGATGACGATGTGATCTCCACTCTTGCCAAAGACCTTATCCTGCATCATGGAGCGAACGGCATCCCTTGCCGCCTCGCGCGTTTCCGCAATGATAACGCCCTTACCGAGCGCCAATCCGTCCGCCTTGATAACGGTGGGAATGGGTGCGGTCTCGAGATACTTCAGCGCCGCATCCATGTCGTCAAACACCTCGTACTCCGCCGTGGGAATTCCGTATTTCTTCATCAAGTTCTTGGAAAAGACCTTACTTCCCTCAATGATCGCCGCATTGGCGCGAGGACCGAAGCAAGGAATGCCGACTGCCTCCAGCGCATCGACTGCGCCGAGAACAAGCGGATCGTCCGGAGCGACGACCGCATAGTCGATCTGATTTTTGACGGCAAAATCCACAATGGCATCGATATCCTTGGCTCCGATGTTGACCAGCTCCGCATCCTCTGCCATACCGCCGTTACCGGGGAGCGCGTAGATCTTCTCTACCGTCTTGTTTTCTTTGAGTTTTTTAATAATGGCGTGCTCTCTGCCTCCGCCACCTACGACCATAAGCTTCATTGATTTTCTCCTTAACGGTTTAATGGTGGAACAGGCGCATACCCGTGAACGCCATGGTCATGCCGTACTTGTTGCAGCAATCGATGACCGCGTCGTCACGGATGGATCCGCCGGGCTCTGCGACGTACTTAACGCCGCTTCTCTTTGCGCGCTCGATGTTGTCGCTGAACGGGAAGAACGCATCCGAGCCGATGGAAACACCGTCGATGGTATCGAGGTATGCTCTCTGCTCCTCACGCGTGAAGGGAGCGGGCTGCTCGGTGAAGTACTTCTGCCAATTGCCGTCCGCGCAAACGTCCTCTTCGTTCTGGTTGATGTAACCGTCGATGACGTTGTCGCGATCGGGACGGCGGATATCGCTCTTGAAGGGGAGATTCAGCACCTTCTCATGCTGACGGAGGAACCATGTGTTTGCCTTATCGCCCGCGAGACGGGTGCAATGGATACGGGACTGCTGACCCGCGCCAACACCGATCGCCTGACCGTCAACGGCATAGCAAACAGAGTTGGACTGCGTGTATTTAAGGGTAATAAGTGCAATGATCAGATCTCTGACCGCACTCTCGGGGAGATCCTTGTTCTCGGTGACAATATTGGAAAGCAGCTCACGGTCGATGCGGAAGTTGTTTCTTCCCTGCTCGAAGGTAATGCCGTAGACCTGCTTGTGCTCAATGGGATCGGGCACGAAGTCGGGATCGATCTTAATAATATTGTAAGCACCCTTTCTCTTGGTCTTGAGGATCTCAAGCGCCTCGGGCTCGTAGCCGGGAGCGATAATACCGTCGGAGACCTCGCGCGCGAGCATCTTTGCGGTGGTCACGTCACAAACGTCGGAAAGTGCGACCCAGTCGCCAAAGGAGCACATTCTGTCCGTGCCTCTTGCACGCGCGTACGCACAAGCCAAGGGAGACTCATCGAGTCCCTCGATATCGTCAACGAAGCAAGCCTTCTTGAGCGCGTCGGAGAGCGGGATACCGACAGCCGCCGAGGTGGGGCTGACGTGCTTGAAGGAGGTTACCGCGGGCATACCGAGGATCTCCTTGAGCTCCTTGACGAGCTGCCAGGAGTTGAACGCATCGAGGAAGTTGATATATCCGGGTCTGCCGCAGAGGATCTCGATGGGAAGCTCACTTCCGTCGTGCATAAAGATCTTTGCGGGCTTCTGATTGGGGTTACAGCCGTATTTCAGTTCAAATTCTTTCATGGTTTGCACCTCACACATTCTTATTGACGATTCTCGTCTCGCAGTCGCCGCTTGCAATATCGATGTAACGAACAAAGAGCGACACCTTGTTGTCCTCATTGAGATTGGTCCAGATCAGGTCGGTCAGCGTATCGATATCCACGTCGGGAAGCTCGAGCGTCTTGGGCTCACCCTCAAAGGAAGGCAGCGGATCACCCTCGCCGTTGTAGGTGTGGAAAAACTTTGCTCTGCCCGCGATGGGATTGGAGTACGCATATGTAAATCTCTCGCAGGAGCTGTCGTCGCCCTCTGCGCTCTTGAGGATCGACATTGCAAAATTCATGCCGTCCTGCTCGCGGCGGATAATGCCGGAAATTCTGGGAGTAAAGTTGGGCTTATCATCCTCAAACTCACGGGTGCGGAGTGCCTGCTCAAAGGTCATCTGCTTATCCATAAGCTCGTAGATGGTATCGGTCTGGTCACCGTTGGTCACGATGGTCTTGTTACCAAGCACGCGAACGGGATAATAAATAATGAGGTGAGGATCCACCATCTTGGATTCGTCAAACGCCTTGGTACGCATTGCGTCGCCCTCTGCGACAAATACGCGGTTGCGGCTGTTGACGCTTCTGCCCATGATAAAATATGCGGTAACCGCCTTCTTACCGTCGGCACTCTTGCCGATCATAATTCCTCTGCCGTGGTATGCCAGAGAATTCAGCTCATTTGCGATCGTTGAAACCTTCATTATTTCTCTCCTTCTATAAAAACCTTATTGTCTTTTACTGTGAGTCTGTCCTCGCAGAACAGCTTGACCGCCTCGGGCAGAATATTCCATTCTGCCTCCTCCATAATGCGTCGCTGCAGGGTCTCGGGAGTGTCGTCCTCCTTGACCGCAACCGCACGCTGAAGAATGATGGGTCCCGCGTCACATTCGGGAGTTACGATATGGACCGTAGCGCCCGAGACCTTGACTCCCTTTGCGAGCGCCGCCTCGTGGACGTGCAAGCCGTAGTAGCCCTTTCCGCAAAAGGACGGAATGAGTGCGGGGTGAACGTTGATGATCTTGTTCGGGAACGCCTCGTAGACCTGCTCGTCGATGATGGTAAGGAAGCCCGCCAACACCACAAGATCGATCCTTGCCGCCGTCAGCGTATCGGCAAGCGCACGGGAGTATGCCGCGATATCCGCGTAATCCTTGCGTGCGAGCACGATGGAATCGATGCCGTTGCTTGCCGCTCTTTCCAAAGCGTAAACGCCTGCCTTGGAGGCTACGACGAGTGCGATACCGCTCTCACCGAACATTCCCTTCTTTTCTGCGTCGATCAGTGCCTGCAGGTTGGTTCCCCCGCCCGACACCAATACCGCGATCCGTTTCTTACTCATTACTCGAGCACCACACCTTCGTCGCCGCTTACGATCTCACCGATCACGTAAGCATCCTCACCGCAAGCGGTCAGGATCTCGAGTGCCTTCTCCACCTCTGCGGCGGGGACGACGATGCTCATGCCGACACCCATGTTATAGGTGTTATACATGTCGCGCTCGGGAACGCCTCCGGTCTTTGCGATCAGATCAAAGATGGGAAGCACCTTGACCGCGGACTTGTTGACCTTTGCCATGAGTCCCTTCGGGATGGAGCGCGGAATATTCTCATAGAAGCCGCCGCCCGTGATATGGCTGATGCCCTTGACGTCTACCTTCTCGAGCAGAGCAAGAACCGACTTGACGTAGATACGGGTGGGGGTAAGAAGTGTCTCGGCAATGCTCTTGCCGCCGAGTGCCTCATTAGGAACGTAAAGGCTATCGGGGTTATGATCGATATCAAACACCTTGCGGCAAAGTGAGAAGCCGTTGGAGTGAACACCGCTGGATGCAAGCGCGATGATCACGTCGCCCTCTGCCATGCGGGTATTATCAAGGATCTTCTTCTTATCAACGATACCGACCGCGAAGCCTGCGAGGTCATATTCCTCGACGGGCATCATGCCGGGATGCTCTGCGGTCTCACCGCCGATGAGTGCCGCGCCGGACTGCACACAGCCCTCCGCAACACCGCCAACGATATCGGCAATCTTTTCGGGGATGTTCTTTCCGCAAGCGATATAGTCGAGGAAGAACAGAGGCTTTGCACCGCAACAGATGATATCGTTGACACACATTGCGACCGCGTCAATACCGATGGTATCGTGCTTGTCCATCAGGATCGCCATCTTTACCTTGGTGCCGCATCCGTCGGTGCCCGAAACGAGAACGGGCTCCTCCATACCTGCTATGGGAAGACCGAAGCAACCGCCAAAGCCACCAACATCGTCAAGGCAACCCTCATTCTTGGTGCGCGCGATATGCTTTTTCATCAATTCTACTGCGCGGTAACCCGCGGTAATGTCAACGCCCGCTGCTGCGTAGCTCTCAGATCTTGAATTCTTCATGTTATTTATTCCTTTCCATTCCAACAGTAAGTGCAAAGTTTACAGGGCTCGAGACCGATCGCCTCGATCACGCCCTCCAGTGTTTGATATTCCAACGAATCGTACTCAAAGTTCTCGCTGATGCGACGGCGCAGATTCTTTCCGCGCTCGGTTTCCGCATCGCTGTATTCCTCCAAATGGTGAAAGCCCTCTTCGCCCTCCAGCTCCATGATCACACGGCGAGCCAGAAGATCCATCTCGTTTTTGTTACGCGAGAAATCGAGGTATTTGCAGCAGTACATGATCGGCGGGCATGCAGAGCGCATGTGGATCGCCTTTGCACCGTTCTGATACAGAAAATCTCTCGTTTCCTTGAGCTGTGTTCCGCGTACGATCGAGTCGTCCACGAAAAGGAGCTTCTTTCCTTCTATGAGGTCGTGCACGGGAATCTGCTTCATTTTGGCGACCTTGTTACGGTGCTTTTGGTTGCCCGGCATAAAGCTTCTTGCCCAAGTGGGGGTATACTTAATGTACGGACGCGCGTACGGAATTCCGCTCTCATTTGCGTAGCCGATCGCATGCGGTGTACCCGAATCCGGAATACCCGCAATATAATCCACACCGTCGGCAGAGCCTGTTTCCTTATCTCTCTTTGCCATGATCGCACCGTTGCGATAACGCATCAATTCGACGTTGACGCCCTCATATACAGCGTTTGGATAGCCGAAATAGGACCAAAGGAAGGAACAGATACGCATCTCCTTACCGGGAGGCGACAGCTGCTTAACCCCGTCGGGTGAAATTTCTACGATCTCGGCAGGTCCCAGCTCCCGCTCGTCGTCATAGCCGAGCTTTTTGTAGGAGAAGGACTCGAACGCGACGCAATAGCCGTCCTCGTTCTTACCGATCACCATCGGCAAGCGCCCCAAGCGATCGCGCGCGGCAATGATGTTGCCACCGTCACACAGGATCAGAATTGCTGCCGTTCCCCGGATCACCTCCTGGGCAAACCGAATGCCCTCTGTAAAGGAATCCTTTTGGGAGATGAGCGCCGCGACCAATTCGGTCGTGTTGATCACTCCGCCCGTCATGGCGTTGAAGTGTCCGCCGCTTTGGAACATATATTTCTCGATCAGCTCATCGGCATTGTTGATCACACCGATCATACAGATCGCAAACGCGCCGAACTTCGAGTGAATGATCAGCGGCTGCGGATCGCAATCGCTGATGCATCCGATCGAGGAGGTTCCCCGCATCTCATCAAAGATGTGATCGAAGCGTGTGCGAAAGGGTGAATCGCTGATGTTGTGGATCTCTCTTTGCAATCCGATCTCCGGATCGTACGCCGCAACACCCGCGCGCTTGGTACCGAGGTGTGAATGATAGTCGGTACCGAAAAAAACATCTGAAATGGCGTCATGCCGACTGACTGCGCCAAAATATCCTCCCATAGATACCTCTCCTTATCTTGCTTGGAAGCCCGTTCTTCCGTTATGATTTACTGTTGATTATTGATTGAGCGTCTGCGCGATCTCAGCATCCTTCTCCAGGACTGCCGCTGCATCCGCCGCGCGCTTGTCCGCAAGCTTCTTCGCAAGCTTCTCGTCCGAGAGGGCGAGGATCTGACAAGAAAGCAAAGCGGCATTGACCGCACCGTTGATCGCGACCGTTGCTACAGGGATACCCGAGGGCATCTGAACGGTGGACAGAAGTGCATCAATACCGTCAAGCTGGCTGGATTTACAGGGAATACCGATTACGGGAAGCGTCGTGTTTGCAGCGATCGCACCTGCGAGATGCGCTGCCATACCCGCTGCCGCGATCATAACGCCAAAGCCGTTCTTCTGTGCGTTGCGCGCAAAATCACCTGCCTCTGCAGGGGTTCTGTGTGCGGAATACACGTGTACCTCGTAGGGCACCTCAAATGCCTTGAGCGTGTTGATCGCCTTCTCTACGATCGGCAGATCGCTTGCGCTTCCCATTACAATTCCGACTTTTTTCATTTCAAAATTACCTCCTTAGGGCTAAAAAATCAAAAATGGCGCACTTATCCTATTTCTTGCGAAACAATAAGTGTGCCCAGACGGACGGCGTAATCGGATTTCTGTTTCACGGTGGAGCTCCACCATTACCCGTCAGTCGCAGAAATCACTTACCATATATTATCTACATTCACGCTTTTTATCATATCATAAATCGACAGAATTGTCAAGCGTTTTTTTCAACAAAAAGGGAGGAAATCGCGGCTGTTTTCCATACAATCCGTCGTATTTTTTCCTATTGAGGGGGGATTTTTTCTATTTTTGATTTTGATGTTGAAAAAAATTGACAATATGCTATAATTGATGTGACATCAAGTCAAAATCGGATATCGATACGGAGGAATGATTATGCTGTATCCAAAGAACAAATCGAAGAAGCTGAATCGCTCGCTTTTTCAAAATCCGACCTCGGAATACCGCGGCACGCCCTTCTGGGCTTGGAACGACAAGCTGGAGCGGGACGAGCTGATCCGCCAGATCGGAGAATTGAAGGAGATGGGCTTTGGCGGCTTCCATATGCACTCCCGCGCGGGACTGGCACCCACCTACCTCAGCGAGGACTTTATGGATCTGATTTCTGCCTGCAACGAGGAAGCCAAGAAGCAAAAAATGCTCGCATGGCTCTATGACGAGGACCGTTGGCCCTCGGGTGCCGCAGGCGGCTACGTCACCAAGGATCCCAAAAAGAGACAAAAGAAGATCGTCATGACCCGCAACCAAATGGAAAACGCGACCGATCCCGTTACCGGTCACAACGAGGGTCGCCCCTACCTCCTCGCAGCCTATGACGTTTCGCTCAACGAAGACGGCACGCTTGCCTCCTACCGCACGGTAAAGGCAGAGGACGAGGTCCTTGGCACGCGTTATTACGCATACGTGGTCTCTCACGCGCCCACCGGCTGGTACAACGGACAGTCCTACGCGGACACGCTCGATCCCGAAACGATGCAGGAATTCATCCGCGTGACCTACGAGACCTATAAAAAGAAGGTCGGACATGATTTCGGCGGCTCGATCCCCGCGATCTTCACCGATGAGCCTCAATTCAGAAAAATGAAAACGCTTCCCTTCGCAAACAGCGACAGTGACGTGGAGTTTGCGTGGACCCACACCTTCCCCGAGACCTTCAAGGCGGCGTACGGCATTGACATCGTCGAAAAGCTTCCCGAGATCGTATGGGATCTCCCCAACGGCGAGCCCTCCCGCGTCCGCTATCTCTATCAGGATCACTCCTGCGAGAGATTTACCGAGGCATTTGCCGATCAGTGCGGAAAATGGTGCGAGGAGAACGGCATCGCGCTCACAGGTCACATGATGGAGGAGCCCACCCTCAAAAGCCAATCCGATATGCTGGGTGAGGCAATGCGCGCGTACCGCGGCTTTGGTATTCCCGGTATCGATATGCTCGTAAACCGCGTCGAGCTTTCCACCGCAAAGCAGTGTCAGTCCACCGTCCACCAATACGGCAGAGAGGCAATGCTCTCCGAGCTTTACGGTGTTACGGGGTGGGATTTCGACTTCCGCGGTCACAAGTTCCAGGGTGACTGGCAGGCGGCACTCGGCGTTTCCGTCCGCGTCCCCCACCTCTCCTGGGTATCCATGCGCGGCTCCGCAAAGCGCGATTATCCCGCAAGCATCCACTATCAGTCGGCATGGTATCGGGAATACCCCTACGTTGAGGATCATTTCGCACGTCTGAACACCGTCCTCACGCGCGGAAAGCCCGACGTCAAGGTCGGTGTCATCCATCCCATCGAAAGCTATTGGCTCCACAACGGTCCCAAGGGCAATAACGCGGACGTTTGCCGTCAGCTCGAGTTCAACTTCAAGAACACGATCGAATGGATGCTCTTCGGCACGGTCGATTTCGACTTTATCAGTGAGTCGCTCCTCCCCGATCAGCACAAGGCAGGCAAGGGGGCAAAGCTAACCGTTGGCGAAATGAAGTACGACGCCATCGTTCTGCCCGGCATGGAGACCATCCGTCAGTCCACGCTTGACATCCTCATGGCATTCCAGCGTCGCGGAGGCAAGGTCATCGTCATGGGTAGCCTCCCCACGCTCATAGACGCAAAGAAGGCAACCCTCCCCAAAGCATTTTTGAACAAGATCGTGTCTGTTCCCTTCTCTTCTACCGCTCTGCTCGGTGCTTTGGAGAGTGAGAGAGACGTGTGCATTGTGGAAAGCTCGGGAAAATCCTCCGAGAATCTCATCTACAATATGCGCATCGACGGCAAGGACAAGTGGCTCTTCATTGCACACGCAAAGGAGCCTATGACCGTTGAGGACTACACCATCGCAGACTACAAGCCGACCGATATCACGATCACGCTCCGCGGCGAATTCGACGTGGAATACTACGATACACTGACCGGAAAGATCTCGCCCGTTTGTGTCAAGCGCGCAAACGGCAAGACCGTGATCGACCGTCGCATCTATCCCTCCGACAGCCTCCTCTTCCGTCTCGCCCCCGTCTCCAACACCGCGCAGACGGTCTGTGCAACGGACGCACAAAAGCGCACTCCCGCGGCAGTGATCGACTGCAAGGAAAAGGTATCGATCAAGAGAAGCGAGCCCAACGTATATATACTTGACATGGCAGAATGGTCGTTGGACGGCAAGGAATTCGAGCCGACCGAGGAGATCCTCCGAATCGACTCCAAGCTCCGCGCGGAATACGGCTACCCGAAGGCAGACGGAAAGGACGTTCAGCCCTGGTGTATTCCCCAAGAGGTCATCGAGCACTTCCCCGTTCTCCGCTTTACGGTAGAAAGTGAGATTGAGATCGCGTGCAAGCTCGCCTACGAGACCGCAGAGGAGGTCATCCTCAACGGTGAGCAGGTCGAGATCACGCGCAACGGCTATTTCACCGACCGTCATATTTATACCATGCCTCTCCCCAAGCTCAAAAAGGGCAAAAACGAGCTTGTCATCCGCGTTCCGATCGGCAAGCGCACCAGCATTGAGAATTTCTTCCTTCTGGGTGAATTCGGTGTCAGAGTCGAGGGCTCGAAGGCAACCGTTACCAAGGCGCCTTCCATGATCCCCTTCGGCGACCTTACGCGCTACGGCTTCCCCTTCTACGGTGCGAACGTGACCTATTCGATCCCCGTAGAGCTGGAAAAGGACAGCGATCTTGTCATCAAGGCATCGCACTATCGCGGCGCTCTGCTCCGTGTGAGCGTTGACAACCGCTCCTCCGAGCCGCTCGTTTACGCTCCTTACCGCGTCAAGGTAACGGGCGTAAAGGCAGGCAAGCACAAGATCAACGTCACACTCTTCGGCTCGCGCATCAACTGCTTCGGCACGGTCCACAGATGCAACAACAAAACCTATCAGGATCCCTCTCAATGGTACACCAAGGACGAGGAATTCGCGTATGAATATCAACTCACCCCCATGGGCTTGATGAAATCTCCCATGATCGAGGTCTATCCGATCGAGGACTAAAAAAATTGCGGCGGCAAGGATTTCCTTGCCGCCGTTTTTTTGTTTCTCACCAATCTCTCTTCTCTCGGCTTCTGATCGCAAGGATCACGCCGAAGATCAGGGAAGCGATCAACGCACCGCATCCAATGCCGATGGCGATCCCAACATAGAGATCTCCGCCGTCACTGTCCGCAGCGGGCGTGCTGTCCTCCTCATCCGTCTCTTCATCCTTGCCCTCATCCTGCACGGGAGGCTCATCGGACTCCGATCCGCCGTTGCCGTTATCGTTGTTATCGTTGTTATTATCGTTATCGCCGCTATTGTTGTTGTCGTTATTGTTGTTATCGTTATTGCCGCTATTGTTGTTGTCGCTATTGTTGTTATCGTTATTGCCGCTATTGTTGTCGCTATTGTTGTTATCGTTATTGCCGTCGTTTTCACCGCCACCGGGAGGTGTAGGTGTGGGTGTCGGCTCGGGTTGCGGCGGATTTGCCTCGTCAATGAGGTTATCGCCCCAAGCCTCGACGTTTGACACGTACACGGTGATCGCCTTGACCGTGCGATTTTCGGATGCATCGGTCGCTGTGACCGTGTAGGTATGTACACCGACCGTCAATTTGCCGTGTCTGTCGATCGCACCCGCTGACCACTGCCCTTCCACCTTCGCGTAGCCACTGTTGTCGGTCGCGGTGGGCTTGAGTGAGGGACGCGCTCCCACAACGGCGCGGATCTCATCCGCCGACACCGTGATCACGGGCGCCTCGTTGTCTCCGTCACCGACCGATACGGGAAGTGTCATTTCCGCACGGTTTCCAAAGTAGTCCTCGGCATAAATTTTGAGCGTATATTCTCCGCGATTGAGCGTTCCGTCCGCGTTTTGCGCGTTCGGGTCACTCCACTCGTACTTGACCTCGACCTCACCCTCCTCGGGATCGATCGCAGTCACGTTCAGAACCAATTGCGCGCCCTCATGTGCCAGCACCGTGCTCGCACCCTCGTAATTGAGAACGGGCGCGGTCGTATTTTCTTCCAGCTCGCAGGTAATACTGTCAATGTAAAACGGGACGTTTGCTACGTTGCAACGCAGCATGAGCGCCGCCTTGTCAAGGTATCCGTCAAGCGAGATATCCTCCATGCTTCTGCCGTCCTCGAAATGGCCTCCCTCACTGTCAATGGTGATATCCACCCACTGTGCGAGCTTCTTGTGAACGTCGTATCGCATGACCCAACGGTCACCCTTTTGACGGATTCGCACCTCGGGATAATCGTCGCCCGCCGTGCCATCCTCGCCGACGTAAACGCGGAAGGTGATGCTCTTCACCAGCGCGGTAGGAATACGGTACGGAGAAAAATCAAACAAAATGTCCATCGAGGTTTTGCTGCTGTTCTTTACCGACAGCACGTCCCCCGTGTAGCCCGCAGGAATCCCCGCGGCAGCCGCCTCATCGGCGGTAAGCCTTGTGACGGACGTCGCACCGTAAAGATGATATTCGCTATCGGCAGGTCCCCATGAGTAGGCACAGTCAAAATCCGCGTCCGTCTGCAGATCCGCAGACACACCAAGCATCGCAGAGACGAGCAAAAGCGCCACGGCACAAAGCATGATCAAAAATCGCTTCATCACGCCACCTCCTCAAGAAGGATCGAGCGAATGCTGTCGATCTCCGACTGCGTGATACCGAGATACTCCTTCATGAATGCCTCGGTGCGCTCCGCAAGTGTTGCGTCCTCATCCTCGGTGGGATAGGTATTGAGATAATTGTAAAGCGGTGTAAAGCTGCTCTCGATCATCGGCTGAAGCGGCGTATTTCCGTAGCAGCCCTTGACCGAGAAGAAGGAGGTCTCGTAGTCCATGTAAAGCTCCTTCTCACCGACACCGCAAAGTGCGTTGATGAGGAAGCAGAGCGTTCCCGTGCGGTCTCTTCCGAGCGCGCAGTGGACGTAGATGGGATAATTATCGGGATCTGCAAAGGTGCGGATCTCGGTGATCAGCGCATCGCGGTAGCTTTCGGTCAGAATTCCGTTGCTGCCAACGTAATAGGGTGCGCTCACCCCAACGTAATTGACCGCACTACCCAAGGGGGTGGAGAGATTTCCGCGCAGATCCAGATCGGTCTTGATGTTGTAGGTATAGAGCATTTTTTCAATTCCCGCCGCCGTGATATCGGTCATCTCTCCGCCACGGTAGATCAAGCCTTGGCGCACGCGGTGCTTACCGTCCACGGTGTAAAATCCACCGAAATCGCGCGTGTTGGATACGCCCTCCGCCTCGATCGTACGAGGGAGATATGCTGTCTCAAAGGAGAAAACACGCGACAGAACGGTCTTATCCGCATAGTGCGCAATGACCTGATAATAGTAGGTCTTCCCCATCAGAAGCTCCTCAACGACCAAACTGCGGTCAAACGTAACGAAATATTCCGCCGCAGAAAGATCTTCAAACAGAGAAAGCTTGACCGTGTAATATTCCGCTCCCGCCTCGCTCGTCCAGGAGAGTGTGACGGGCACGGGCGCGAACTGATCGGTGCCGTTATAGTAGCTCATGGATTTGTACTTGACATAATCCTTGGCATACTCGTAAATATTGCCGTCGAGAAGCGCGACCTTGGTTCCGTTTTGTGCACTTGTAAGCGTTGGAACATATGCTCCCGCATTGGAGAGCGGCGCGATGCCGTCGATCGGCGAGGTCGCGGATAACATGGTGGCACAAAGTGCAAGCACCAAGGCAGAGGACAGTATTTTTTTCTTCATGTGATCCCCCTTGTTTTTCGTTTTGGATATCGCTATATACAGTATAGCATATTCTCACCGCGGAAACAAGGGGATTTAACAAAAAAGAGGCGTGCGACCTTCGCCACACGCCCCTTTGTTACATATCCTCCGCGACACCCGAGACCGACTGCAAAACGGTTCCCATTTTGTACAGCAGCTTGCCCGTTCGCTTTGCCGCGCGCATTGCGCGGAGTCTGCGGCTGTTCCAGATCGCCACAGCACCGAGCCCAAGTGCGGTCACACCGATCGCCGAGCCAACGGTAACAAGTACTGTTTTTTTGTTGCGGCACATTGCCTGATTCATCATACTCATATCCATCAAAAAATCGCCTCCTTTGCAATTATTTTCTCACAAAGACGAGCGTTTATTCCAAAAATGAGCCTTCCGTTTTTTCCCTTTTTTCAAAGATTTCCGCCGCCTGCAAAAGCCCCTTGTCATGCCATCGGTAGCCCGTCCGACGGGAGATCCCGATCATGTTTGCGGCAAACTCAATGCTCTCTCCGCGTATGTAACGGTAATAAAGGATCAGCTTTGCCTTCCCGTTTTTCATAGACTCGATCAACGCTTGCACCTCATACATTCGGCTGCGCCAAACCATCTCGTCGCCCGCGATCAGCTCCGCATCCTCGCACACGTCCGAAAGCACCTTTTGTCGCTTCCGCTCGTATCCACGCAGGTGGAGCATATCCACACAAAAGCGATAGCCGCAAAGATAGTTGCGCAAGCGGCGCACACGCTCCTCGATCATTTCCTTCTCCATATTCTCACCCTCCTTCGGTTTTGGCAATGTCGAAAATCCGTATTTTTTGAGCAAACCGCAAAGAAACAATTTGTCACTTTATTTTCGGATTTCCGTCTTATTTTTCTTTTTCTCAATTTTTTTAGATCTGTCCGATTTTTATACAAATCGGCTTAATTTGTCGAAAAAATGTTCTTTTTGAAAAAATATATAAATAATTGTTGACTTTTATTTCAAAATGCGGTATAATGACTTTGTTGAGGATATTATATCGCATTTTCAAACATTTGTCAATAATTTATTACGGATTTCCGTATTATTTACAATTACGTAACAAAGGGGTTTTTTATGGATTACGCAACCTTTACAGCCCTGCTCCGCTCGCACGGCAAAACGGTCTATCAGATTTCCAAGGCAACGGGAATCTCCGCCTCGACCTTCTCAGATTGGAAGAATGGACGCTCCACGCCCAAGGCTGACAAGCTGGCACGCATCGCGGATTATTTCTCCATCAGCCTCGACGAGCTGCTCGGCACGGACTGTGGCATCCGTTCGACGGAAGCCACCTATAAAAATTTGCGCGCGCGCAAGACGGTTCCCGTCATTGGCGTGATCCGCGCGGGTTGTCCCATCGTGACCGACGAAACGCTGCTCGGCTGTGAGTTTGCGGACGTGGATGACGTGGAGGAATATTTCTTTCTTGAGGTCACGGGCGACAGCATGAAAAATGCGGGGATCATCGACGGCTCACTCGTCCTCTTCCACAAGCAGCAGTACGCTGAAAACGGCGACATCGTTGCCTGCCTCGTGGACGGTGAAAGCGCGACCATCAAGCGCTTCCAAAAGCAAGGACGAAAGATCCTGCTCAAGCCCGAAAACGAAGATTACTCCCCCATCCCCCTCTCCCCCGAGGATTTCGAGATCGGCAGAGCACGTATTCTCGGCGTTGCCCGAGAGGTCAAGACCAAACTGTAAGGAGTACCCATGATTATCATCAGCGCAAACGATCTTTCTCTCTCCTTTGGCACGGTTCCCGTTTTGGAAAAGGTGAGCTTTGCACTGGAGGAAAACGACAAGCTCGGCATCATCGGTGTCAACGGATGCGGTAAATCTACCCTTTTCCGTCTGATCACAGGCGAGCAGGCGCCGACCGAGGGCAGTGTCTATTTTTCCAAGGACAAAACCGTTGGGATCCTGACACAGGACGGTGCTTTTGACTGCCAAAACGAGGCGGAAACGGTCATTGACCGAATGTATCACGCATTTCCTCATCTTTTAAACGCGGAGCGCCGTCTGAAGGAGCTGGAGGAAAGGATGAACTCCGCAAGCGACACGCCGACCATTGCCGCGTACACCGATCTGCACGAAAAATACGTACGTGACGGCGGCTTGGAATTTCGCGGCAGGTGTGCCTCGATCCTCCAAAAGCTCGGCTTTGACGCAGATGCGCAGGCGCAGACCGTCGCGACCCTCAGCGGAGGGCAAAGAACCCGTCTGGCACTCGCCATCGAGCTCTCGCGTGAGCCGGATATCCTTATGCTTGACGAGCCTACCAACCACCTTGACATTGAAACGCTTGCATGGCTCGAGAGCTTTCTCGTTGCCTACCCCAAGTGCGTCATGATCATCTCTCACGACCGCTATTTTCTCGACCGCGTGACCAACAAAACGCTTGCGATCGAGCACCACCGCGCAAAGCTCTACAAGGGCGGATATTCCCAAACCATCGCGCAACGCGAGATCGACCGGGAGATTGCGGAGCGACACTGGAAAAATCAGCAAGCGGAGATCAAGCGTCAGGAGGCGTATATCGCGCAACAGCGCGCATGGAACCGCGAGCGCAACATCATCGCTGCGGAAAGCCGACAAAAGATGCTTGACAAAATGGAAAAGCTGGAGCGCCCACAGGATGCCCCTCGGGCGATCCGCATGCAGTTCTCCGAGGCGCTTGCATCGGGTAACGACGTGCTCGACGTCCGCCACCTCTCCATGGGGTATCCCAACCGACCGCTTTTTTCAGATCTTTCCTTTTTAATTAAGAGAGGCGAGCGCGTGCTGATCATCGGTCCGAACGGATGCGGAAAATCCACGCTTATTAAGCTGATTTTGGAGCAGCTGATCCCGCAAAGCGGCGTGATCGAGCGCGGCTACAACGTCGAGATCGGCTATTACGATCAGGAAAATCAAAATCTCGACCCCGCGAACACGGTTTTGGACGAGCTTTGGAACGCCTACCCTACCATGACCGAAACAGAGGTACGAAACACGCTTGCCTTGTTCCGCTTTACGGGCGAGAGCGTGTTCAAATCGGTCTCCGTCCTCAGTGGCGGCGAGCGCGCACGCCTGACCATGGCAAAGCTGATCCTCTCCAAAATGAATCTTTTGGTGCTCGACGAGCCGACCAACCATCTTGACATCGACTCGCGCGAGGCGCTTGAGAATGCGCTCTCACAGTTTGGCGGTACGATCATCACCGTCTCGCACGACCGCTATCTGATCGACAAGCTGGCAACGCGCATCCTTCAGCTCAAGCCCGGCGCGGCATTCCCCGGGGATCTGCTGGATTTTGGGATCGAGCACATCGGTCGAGGCTATACGGAATTCATGGAATACAAGGCGGCTCGCGAGGCAGAACGACTCACCGACACGGAGCGCACGCAACAGTTTCATGTCGCTAACTCCAATAAAGAGCAATACCTCAAAAACAAGCAAGCGGCTGCCGAGGCACGAAAAAAGAAGTCACAAATTGAACGTGCAAAACGCGAAAGCGCCGAGATCGAGGCAGAGCTCGAGCGCATTGACGAGGAGCTGTTCGGCTCCGCCATGACCAACTACGTTCGCGTTGCGGAGCTTGACAAACGCAAGTCTGAATTAGAGGAGCGCCTGCTCGAATTATACGAGATATTAGAAGAAGAATAAGAATTATTATAAGATAAGATCTCAAAAAAGAGCCTTTTTCGCTGAAAAAGGCTCTTTTTTATACTTTTTCTGAAATTATATCAGATTGAGAAATTCGGAAAGATGTCCGATCTCAAAGCTTGGAACAATGTCCTCTCTCCCCTTCTTTTGCTTGGGATTGTACCAGCAGGTGGCGATCCCCGCACGGATACCACCGAGAATATCCGAGGTCAGACTGTCTCCGAGAATGATCGACTGATCAAGTTTCATATCTGAAACCCTTGCAAAGCATTTCTCAAAAAACAATCGCTCGGGCTTTTGCACACCGAGATCCTCCGAGAGAAAAATGCCGTCAAACGTATTCAAAATTCCTGCTTTTTCAAGTCTCTTCATCTGCACGGAACGGCTCGCGTTGGAAACGACGTACATCCGTTTGCCCCTTGCGCGCAGGTCTTTGAGAAGCTGCTCCGCACCGTCGAGAAAACGAAAGCTCTCCCCAACAGCGTTCATAAAATCACGGTTTGCCTGTTCCGCATCTCCTCCGATCCCAATCGTCTCAAAGAAGGCGGCAAAGCGACCGATCTGCACCTCGCGGCGTGTCAGCTCGCCTCTCTCCAATCGTTTCCAGTGCGCATCGTTGATCTCACTGAAGAGATGCATCTGCGCCTCCGTCGGCTCGATCCCAATGTGTGCGAAAGCAGTCCTGAGCGCATGCTCCTCGGCATAGCCGAAATCAAAAATGGTATCGTCCAGATCTAAAAAAACAATATTATACATATTTCTCACTTCAAAATTACGTTTTCCTTACCAAGTAACGTTTGCAATTCACGCAAAACGTAGGGACTCATATCAACCCCGATAGGCTCGGTGGCATATTTTGCGTTCTCCGCATCAAAGAAGAATACGGGGAACTCGCCCTCAAAGATCTGACAGAGATTGAGCGCCTTGACGTAAGGCTCATCGCGCAAATTCGGTACACGAAGGAAGAGTCTGCGCGCCTTTGCAATCGTAACCTCTCCCGCTGCAGGCTTGGAGGCTTGCGCTTTTTGCTCATTTCTCTTCTCCCCTTCCGCTTTCGGTGCGTTATATGAAAGCTTTGTGGCAGCATCCTCACGGAATCGGCTGTCCTCAATCAAGGGCTCCATGCGGTTGACAAGGATCTTTGGTGCCTCGTCCTCACGCAAGGACACACTTCCGCTCACCCAAACCGCACTATCGGTACGGATGAGGTGCGTATTTTCGCCAAATACGCGCGAAAAGGCAATGCATTCCACCTCACCGAAGCGATCCTCGATGGTAAAGAACGCCATGCGATCGCCGTTTCGGGTATTCTTGACCGATACGGCGCCAATGATGCCCGCGACCTCGATCCTCTGCTTGTCCACAAGCTCAACCTCCTCCGAAAGGAGCTCGGAGAGTGGATGCGGGCGCAGGAGCTTGATGTGCTTTCCGTATTCATCCAGCATCTGACCCGAAAAATACATTCCCGTGGCATCGCGCTCCATCAAAAGCTTTTCGCGCACGCCAAGCTCGGGGATGTTGGGATATTCCACGCGCGGTGCCTCCTCGACCATTCCAAGCGCGGAGAACATATCAAGCTGACCCTCGAGGTTGTTCTTTCCCTTCTCCGCGGCGCGGTCGATCATCTGCTCATAGACCGCCAAAAGCTGACTGCGATAGATGCCGAGATTATCGAAGGTACCCGATTTGATGAGCGACTCCATCATTCGTTTGTTAAGATCTCCCGCCGACATACGGCTGAGGAAATCGTCAAACGAGGTAAACGGACGGAATTTGCGCTCGCTCAAAATCTGCTGCAAAAACTGCCGTCCGACGTTCTTGACCGCCAAAAGACCGAAGCGAATATCCTTTCCGCAGACCGAAAAGAGCATACGGCTCTCGTTGATGTCGGGCGGAAGAACGCGAATACCGCGCTGCGAGCACTCGTTGATATACTCCGCAACCTTAGTCTGATTGCCGAGCACGCTTGTGAGAAGCGCGGAAAAATACTCACGCGGATAGTGCTGCTTGAGATACGCGGTGCGGTAGGAAATGACCGCATACGCCGCCGCGTGCGACTTATTGAATGCGTAATTCGCAAAGCTCTCCATATCGGTAAAGAGCTCGGAAGCGATCTCTCTGTCGATCCCGCGCTCCACAGCACCACTCTCAAAGGCATCCCGCTCCGCCAAAAGCACGTCTGCCTTCTTTTTGGACATGGCACGGCGAACAACGTCCGCATGACCGAAGGTATATCCACCGATCTCGCGAAAAATACTCATGACCTGCTCCTGATAGACCACACAGCCGTAGGTCGAGGAAAGGATGGGCTCTAAGGCGGGAGTTGCGTATTTCACCCGCTCCGGGTGGTGGCGACACTCAATGAACGTGGGGATGGAATCCATCGGTCCCGGGCGGTAGAGCGCGATCGCCGCAATGATATCGTCAAAGCGCGAGGGTGCGAGATTCATCAGCATCTGCCGCATGCCTCCCGACTCCAATTGGAACACACCTGCCGTTTTACCCGACGAAATAAGCTTATAGGTTGCCGCATCGTCGAGCGGAAGCTTTTCAATGTCGAAATCCGGCTCGCTTTCTTTGATCTGCGTTTCGGCGTCGTGAATGATGGTCAGATAACGAAGTGCCAGAAAATCGAACTTGAGGAGTCCAAGCTTGGCAACGGTATCCATATCAAACTGCGTGACCACCGTACCGTTGCTGAGGGATAGCGGAACGTAATCCGAAATGGGCTTGTCCGTGATAACGATGCCCGCGGCATGGATCGAAACGTTTCGCGGCATTCCCTCGATCGCCATGGCAAGATCGACCAGGCGACGGACCTCCGCGTTGTCCTCGTAGAGCTGCTTGAGGGTCGGCATCTTGAGTGCCATGGAAATGGTGATATTCAACTCCTGCGGCACGGCACGCGCCACAACGTCCACGTCTCCGTAAGGCATTCCGAGCACACGTCCGACGTCACGGATCGCCGCACGCGCGGCAAGCGTACCGAAGGTGATGATCTGCGAGACGTGATCCGCTCCGTATTTTTGACCGACGTACTCGATCACCTCGTCGCGTCGATTGTAGCAAAAATCAATATCAATATCGGGCATACTGACACGCTCGGGGTTGAGAAAACGCTCGAACAGAAGATCGAATTTGATCGAATCCACGTCGGTAATGCCAAGCGCGAACGCAACAAGGCTTCCCGCGCCCGAGCCTCTGCCGGGTCCTACGGGAATATCCTTGGATTTCGCAAACGCGACGTAATCCTGCACGATCAAAAAATAATCGGCGTATCCCATCTGCTCGATGACAGAAAGCTCGTACTCGATCCGCTCGCGGTATTCCTCCTCGGTATGCGTGTCAAATACGATGTGTCCGCGCGCCACACGGTCCGCAAAGCCTTGGAACGCAAGCGCGCGCAGGTGCTCCACGGCGGTCGTACCGACGGGACACGGAAATTTCGGGAGATATGTGGTAGAAAAATCGAATTCCACGTTGCATCTCTCCGCGATTTTTGCGGTATTGCGGAGCGACTCGGGATACGCGCGGAAGATCATCTCCATTTCGTTGGTATCCTTGATATAGAACTCGTCGGTCGCAAACGCGGCAGGGCGACCCGCATCGAGCGTGGTATTGGTCTGAATACACATCAGCGTTGCCTGCATCTCCGCATCCTGTCGGCGCGCGTAATGGCAGTCGTTGGTAGCAACGAGCGGAAGTCCACACGCATCCGCAAGCTTTACAAGCATCGGCAAAACGGTCTTCTGCTCCGCGATGCCGTGATCCTGTATCTCAATATAAAAATGATCCTTACCAAAAAGCTCGCTGTATCTGCGTGCCGTTTCCTTCGCCCCCTCAAAGTCCCCCTTGGAGAGCAATTTGGGGATCCGTCCGCCAAGACAGGCGGAAAGCGCGATCAGTCCCTCGGAGTGGGTGCGCAAAAGCTCCTCGTCCACGCGCGGCTTGTTGTAAAAGCCCTCCGTGAAGGAGCGCGACACCATCTCAATGAGGTTGCGGTAGCCCGTCATATTCTCACATAGCAAAACGAGATGATCCGCATATCCGTCCGCGCTCACGCTCTTCTCAAAGCGCGATTCGGGAGCCACGTAGACCTCACAGCCGATAATGGGCTTGATCCCCTCGGCTCTGCAGGCACGGTCAAACGCGACCACACCGTACATAACACCGTGGTCGGTAATGGCAACCGCCTCCTGTCCGCACTCCTTGACGCGGCGCGGGATCTCGGCAATGCGGCACGCACCGTCGAGCAAGCTGTATTCACTGTGCAGATGCAAATGCACAAAGCCCTTGATTGCCATGGTATCATCTCCTTTGTTCTATAGTAAACATATTTTGTGGAGCATTTAGGGTGGTGACACCTAAATGCTCGCGGCAGTATCCGAGAAACGAGGTACAGACCTCAAAATCTGTTTTTGATTTTTCTTCGGGAAAGTTTTTGAGGGTGTGGAACCTTTTTTCAAAAAGGTTCCACAAAAATCCTTTAGATTTCGTCTGCCGCTTCCATGATCTTTTGGAGGCGGTGATTGAGCCCCGACTTTGAGATAGAGGGAACGTGGATCGCCACAAGCTCATCAAGGGATGCATCGGGGTTGGCGTAGCGTTGCCGCGCGGTCTCCTGCAATGCCTCGGGCAGGGACTCCAATTTTCCTGCCTCCATGAGCTTGTTGATCGCCTCGATATGCCTTGTCGCGGCGGCGATCGTCTTTTCGATATTTCTCGCGACACAGTTCGTCGCACGGTTTTCATTGTTTCTGATCTCGCGCTCGATACGGCTGTTCATGATCTCAAAAATACCCGTTCCCGAGCCCATCACCGTAACAAGCTCCTCAATGGACGAGCTATCCTTATAGTAGATCCCCGCTTGTCCGTTGCGTGTAACCGTCCTTGCGGGATAGCTCATTTCGGTAAGGAATGCCGAAAGGAGACGCATCCGCGCATGTGGCAGCTTGAACTCCAAATGGAAGGATTTGTGCGGATCACTCACCGTTCCCACCGCCAAAAACACGCCTCGCAAAAATACGCTTCGGCACGCGTCGCATTGAAAATGGAATACCGAATCCACACACGCATCCTCCGCATCCAGCGAGCGGAGATATTTAAGGCAGGAGGGGGCGGAGAGAGAAAGATCCCAATATCGGTGTCCGCATTTTCCCCATTGCGTGACCTCGGGAGCCTTGCCGTACTGACGTGAAAGAATCTCCACCGCAAGCTCCGCGACAGCCTCCTGCGTATAGCGCACGTGGATCTGACGTTGTCCGTCGATCTCCGCGCCCAGCAAAAGTCCTTCTGCCAAAGCACGTCTGCAGCAATTCGGCTTTACGGTAACCGTCGCCAACTCGGCACGGAGCTTTTCCGCAAAGGTCATCCCTTCTCCCTCCTTTCTCTTTAATCGATAAATCTGATCTCACATTCCAAATTCACTCCGAACGATTGCAAAACCTCGGCACGGATATCCCGTACCAATCTTTTGATATCCATCGCGGTCGCGCCGCCGATATTCACGATAAAGCCCGCGTGCTTTTGGGAGACCTGCGCACCGCCGACCGTATAGCCCTTCAATCCGCAATCCTCGATCAGCTTTCCCGCGAAATATCCCTCGGGACGCTTGAACACGCTTCCCGCGCTCGGCAGATCCAAAGGCTGCGTATTTCGTCTGCGCGCCATGAAATCATCCATTTTCCGTCGGCTTTCCGCACGGTCACCGCCATCCATTACAAAGCGCGCTCCGACAAGGATGCGCTCCGGATGCTTTGCATACGCGCTCGTTCGGTATTCAAATTCGTGCTCCGCGCCGCAAAGCCGTTCGATCTTACCCGTTTGCGGATTCCAATACTCGGTCTCCGCACAGATCCCTTCGATGCTACTGCCAAACGCTCCCGCGTTCATAAACACTCCGCCGCCGACCGTCCCGGGAATTCCATAGAGAAATTCCGCACCAACCAGTCCGTTTTCCTGTGCGAGAATAGAGATCTTACCGAGCGGTACGCCCGCATCGGCAATGATCGCGTTCCCGTCCACAGAGACCGCGCGGCAGGCAAAGGTAAAAATGACGACTCCGTCAAATCCGCTGTCCGAAAAAACGACGTTGCTGGCGTTTCCAAACACCGCGTAGCGCACCCCCGCCTCGCTTGAGAGAGCCAGACAATCGATCAGCTCCTCGCGTGTATGCGGAAATACGGCAACGCGCGCACGACCGCCTACGCGGAAGGTATTGAATTGTACCAAAGAGCAGGACTCTCTCGTGTCGATCCCACGCTCCCGCAATGCACAAACCAGCTTTTCCACCGTCGATCCTCCCATCTTTTCATGTCTATATACATTATACTCGGTTTCCGCTGAAAATGCAATACGCAAATGGGGAAAAAATGCGCAGAATGATGAAAATCCCCTTGCAAAAAGAAAGAAAATGATATATAATAGAAGTAGTGTTGTTATATTTTCCGCTCCTGCGGCAAACAATACGAAAAACACCCCCGAAAGGAAGAATACAACCATGACATCCGAAAACAAAAAACAATTGCATATCGGCTTGCTTGGATTTGGAGCGATGGGAAAGACCCATCTCTACGCCGTCAACAATCTCCCCTTTTTTTACGGCGATCTTCCCTTTTCGGCATCGGTCACGGGCGTTTGTACCACAAGCATGGAAAAATCCAAAACGGTGGCACACCAATATCACATTCCCATCGCGACCGACGATCCCGACGTACTCATCCATCATCCCGATATCGACGTTATCGATATCTGTACTCCGAACGTCTGCCACCTTGACGCACTCAAAAAGGCGATCGCGGCGGGCAAGCACGTGCTCTGCGAAAAGCCGCTCTGCATCTCCCCTGCCGAGGCAAAAGAGATCCTCGCCATCCCGCAAAGGGAGGGACAGGTCTGCGGCATGGTCTTTAACAATCGTTGGCTCTCTGCTACCATGCGCGCCAAGGAGCTTATGGAGGAGGGACGGCTCGGCAGAATTTTGAGCTTCCACGCAGAGTATCTCCACAGCAGTGCCACCGACACAAAAAAGAATGCGGGCTGGAAGCAGGATCGCGACGTATGCGGCGGAGGCGTTCTCTTTGATCTCGGCTCTCACGTCATCGATCTCATCTCCTTCCTCTGCGGAAAGATCTCGCAGGTCAGCGGAATGGCGCAGATCGCCTATCCTACCCGTGCGGGTCGTGACGGTGGCGAATGGAAGACCAACGCGGACGAGGCGTTTTATATGCTATGCAAAACCGAGCAGGGCGCGCACGGCACCGTGCAGGTCGGTAAGCTTCAGGTCGGCACGAACGACGAGCTGTCCTACACGATCTACGGCGAAAAGGGGGCTTTGCGCTTCTCCTTAATGGAGCCCGATTACCTTTGGTTCTACGACACCGAAAGACATGAGGCGCCGCTCGGCGGTGACCGCGGCTTTACCAAGATCGAGTGTGTCGGCCGTTATCCAAAGATGGTATTTCCCTCTCCCAAGGCTCCCACAGGCTGGCTCTACGGTCACGTTTCAAGCATGTACGAATATCTGGAGGCAGTCAGCGAGGGACGCGCGTTTTCTCCCTCTCTCGCGGACGGCGCCTACGTGCAAGCGGTCATGGATGCCGCATATCGCTCCGCCGACAACGGAAGCATCTTAACGGAGGTCTGAATTTATGCTCGTAATCGGACTGACAGGTCCTACGGGTGCTGGTAAGGGTGTGGTCAGTGACGTCTTCGCGGCGCACGGAATTCCCGTGATCAACGCGGACGACGTATATCACGCGCTACTCATCCCCCCCTCCGCGTGTCTGAACGAATTGGTCTATACCTTTGGACCGCAAATTCTGACACCCGGCGGCACGCTGGACCGAAGGGCGTTGGGCGAGCTCGTCTTTTCCGACGAGCAGGCGCTCACGCAGCTTAATCAAATCACACACGCATACGTTATGGCAGCCATCCGCAAAAAGCTGGATGACTACCGCCGTGACGGGATGCTTGCCGCCGTACTCGACGCGCCACAGCTCTTTGAGGCTGGGGCAAATAAGGATTGCAACATCATCGTCTCTGTCCTTGCAGACAAGGAAACGCGCGTGGAACGCATCGTTCGTCGCGACGGGATCGAGCATGATGCCGCACTCCGTCGAATGGCATCACAGAAGAGCGACGAGTTCTTCCGCACCCATTCGGATTATATCATTGAAAACAACGACGGTACGAACAACGTCCTCCCTGCCGTGCGCAGAATCCTTGAGGAAACGGGGGTACTGACTCCGTGAAGATCACCTACCGTCGTCTGATCGCATTTGCGGTGCTGCTCGCGGTCTCGATCGGCTTCGGCTTTGCCTTTGATGCCATTGCCACGGCGATCGAAAAGCATAACCACCCCATCGTGGAGCAGTATTGTGCAGAGATCCGCGCAAATGCCGAGGAATTTGCCATTCCCGAGGCAAATCTTTGGGCGATCGTTTGCGTGGAGAGCGATTTTGCAAGCAATTATGTATCGGGAGACGGCGAGATTGGGCTCATGCAGCTCACTCCCGATCAGTTTCAAGCCATTTGCCGTGACCTCCTCGGCGAGGGAAACGTCAATGCGGGGATGCTCTACGATCCCGCCACCAATCTCCGTGCGGGAACTGCCAAGATCTCCTCACTCTACCAAAAATACGGCGTTTGGGAGACCGTTTACGCCGCGTATTTCGCGGGAGAGGGCGCAGTTGACGCGTGGCTTGCCGATCCTACTTACGTCACCGAGCAAGGCAGACTCCAAAACATCCCCGACGAGGCGACCGCCGATTACGTCGAGGAGGTAGCGGATGCCGCCGCGCTCTATCAGCGTTTGTATTTTAACTCCTAATCAAGAAAGGAACACCATCATGTCCGAAAAGAAAAGCAAGGTTGAAAAGCTCCGCTACGAAAAGAAGACCGTTTATGAAAAGGCAGGTCGCGAGACCGTAGCAGAGGCATATGAATACGCCAAGGGATATACCGCCTTCCTCGACAGCTCCAAGACCGAGCGCGAGGCTGTGGAAAGCGCGATCGCGCTGGCTGAGGCAAAGGGATTTCTGCCCTATCGGTTCGGTACGTCTCTCAAGGCAGGCGACAAGTATTACTACAACAACCGCGGCAAGAATCTCTATCTCTTCCGCATCGGCACGGAGCCGCTTGAGAGCGGTATGCGCATTACCGCCGCACATCTGGATGCCCCCCGTCTCGATCTCAAGCAGGTCCCTCTCTACGAGGAAGGAGGCATGAGCTTTCTCAAAACGCATTACTACGGCGGCATTCGCAAATATCAGTGGCTTGCAATGCCTCTCGCACTTCACGGCGTGGTCGTCAAGCAGAACGGCGAGACGGTCAAGCTCACGGTCGGTGAAAACGACACCGATCCCGTGATGTATATCACCGATCTTCTCCCCCACCTGGCGGCAGCAGAAAACGAAAAACCCGTTTCCAAGGCGTTCTCGGGTGAAAAGCTCAACATCCTCGTCGGCAGTATGCCCTTGGAGGATGAGGACGGCGAGGCTGTCAAGGCAGGTGTGCTCCATTATCTCTACGAGACCTACGGCATCGTGGAAGAGGATCTGCAATCGGCAGAGCTTTGCATCGTTCCCGCCGCAAAGGCACGTGACGTTGGCTTTGACCGATCCATGATCGGCGCTTACGGTCACGATGACCGCGTTTGTGCGTATCCCTCGCTTACTGCACTTCTTGACACTCCCGATGCCGCTCACACAAGCATGTGCATTCTTGTGGACAAGGAGGAAACGGGTAGCGACGGTGTCACGGGTATGCAGTGTCAGCTCATCAGCGACCTCATCACCGAGCTCTCCCGCGCACTCGGCGCAAACGAGGCACTCGTCCGCTCAAATTCCAAATGCTTCTCCAGCGACGTGACCGCTACCTTTGATCCCAACTTTGCCGACGTATACGAAAAGCGTAACGCGTCTCTGATCGGCTGCGGCATCTCGGTTTGCAAGTTCACAGGCTCGCGCGGCAAGAGCGGAACCTCCGATGCAAGCGCGGAAATGGTCGCTTGGGTGCGCCGTGTCCTCAATGAGGCGGGAGTGGTCTGGCAGACCTGCGAGCTCGGCCGTGTTGATGCGGGCGGCGGCGGAACCGTCGCCAAGTATATGGCAAAGCTCAACATCGATACCATTGACATCGGCGTCGGCGTGCTCTCCATGCACGCGCCTTACGAGGTCATCTCCAAGGTAGATCTCTATGAAGGACACCGCGCGTTCTGCGCCTTCTATCGCGCATAATCACGAAAGGATCTCCCGATTATGCTGAGCAAATTGCGGGAAGCCGAAGCAAAATACGAGCATTTGGAGGCTTCCCTCTCCAATCCCTCCGTCATGGCAGACACCGATCGGTACGTCGCCGTCATGAAGGAATATAAATCTCTGACCCCCATCATTGAAAAATACCGCGCGTACGTTGCGGCAGAGGAGGCGTATGAGGAAGCGTTGGCGATCCTCTCCGACTCCTCCGATCCCGAGCTGTGCGCGCTTGCGGATGAGCAGCTCAAGGATGCCAAGACACAGACCGAGCAGCTCTACCGCGAATTTACTGTTCTGCTCCTCCCCCGCGATCCCAACGACGAGAAAAACGTCATTGTCGAGATCCGCGCGGGTGCGGGCGGCGAGGAAGCGGCTCTCTTTGCGGCGGTTTTGTACCGTATGTACACCATGTACGCCACCGCAGAGGGCTTTTCCTGCACGGTCATGAATCAAAATCCAACCGAGCTTGGCGGCTACCGCGAGATCGTATTTCAGGTCGAGGGAGACGGCGCATACTCACGCTTCAAGTTTGAGAGCGGCGTTCACCGTGTTCAGCGCGTTCCCGAGACCGAATCGCAAGGGCGCATCCAGACCTCCACGGCAACGGTTGCGGTCTTACCCGAGGTCGAGGCGGTATCGGTCGATCTCAATCCCGCGGATATCATCATGGAGACCTGCAAATCGAGCGGCGCGGGCGGTCAGCACATCAACAAGACCGAATCTGCCGTTCGTCTCATCCACAAGCCCACGGGCATCGTTGTGGAGTGTCAGCAGGAAAGAAGCCAATTCAAAAACAAGGATAAGGCAATGAAAATGCTTGCCTCGATCCTCTACGACCGCAAGCTCCGTGAGCAGACCGAGCAGATCGCCTCCGACCGACAAAAGCAGGTTGGCACGGGAGATCGCAGTGAGCGCATCCGCACCTACAACTATCCGCAGGGACGGATCACCGATCATCGCATTTCCCTCACGCTCTATTCGCTCGACCGCTTTCTTGACGGCGACATTGGCGGTATGATCGACGCGCTTGCCACAGCCGATACCGCCGAAAAGCTCAAGGCGCAAGCCCAATAAAATCACTTTGATCGAGGTGTTTCTTTTGAACACGAAAATTGTAACCGTACATGACCCTGCCCAAGAGCTCTCCACGCTCAAGGAGGCGGCAGAGATCCTTCGCACGGGCGGACTGGTCGTTTTCCCCACCGAAACCGTCTACGGACTCGGTGGAAACGGACTTGACGCGGATGCCGCAAAAAAGATCTACGCTGCAAAGGGGCGTCCCTCCGACAACCCCCTCATCCTGCATCTCGCCACCCCCGAGGATGCCGAAAAATATGCCTATACGAGCGAGCTTTATTACCGTTTGGCACGCGCGTTTATGCCGGGACCGCTCACCGTTGTCCTCCCCAAGCGCGAGATCGTTCCCACATCCGCAACGGGCGGACTCGAGACGGTCGCCCTGCGCTGTCCATCACATCCCGTGGCGCACAAGCTCATCGAATTGGCAGGGCTCCCCATTGCCGCGCCCTCGGCTAACATTTCGGGCAAGCCCTCCCCCACCTGCGCCGAGCACGTTCGTGAGGATCTCTCGGGCAAGGTCGATATGATCATCGACGGCGGAGAGTGCGACATCGGGTTGGAATCCACCATCGTGTCCGTTTCGGGCAACTCTCTCACGCTCCTTCGCCCGGGCGGCATTACTTACGATGCGCTCTGCATGGTTGCCGAGCACGTCACGGTCGCGGACGCGGTCCTGCACAAGCTTGCCGAAAACGAGCGACCGCTCTCCCCCGGGATGAAATACCGCCACTACGCGCCCAAAGCTCCCGTCGTGCTGCTCAAGGGAGAGGACGCGCGTGTGCTTTCCTTCTTGCTAAAGGAGCAGAAAACAAAAAATTGCGCCATCCTTTGCTATGACGAGGAGTTGGCACACTTAAAGCAGAACAATCTGATCTCCGTCGGTAAAAAAGATGACATTGCCGCGCAGGCAAAATGTCTCTTCCGCGCCCTCCGAGAGGCGGATGCAACCGACGCAGAGATCATTTATGCGCATCTCCCGCCCACAGACGGGTTGGGACTCGCGCTTTATAACCGTATGATCCGCGCCGCGGCACATACGATCCGAGAGATCGATTGACCGATCTCACTCTACTCGCAAATTACGAACAGAGAGGAATTTCGTCATAACATGGCAAAAAAGAAAAAAGTAGAAAAGAAAGAAATCGTTTACGCACCCATCTCGTATCAGCCGATCACCGAAACGATCGAAAAGAACTACATGCCCTACGTCATGAGTGTCATTGTTTCGCGTGCGATCCCCGAAATCGACGGACTCAAGCCCTCGCACCGCAAGCTCCTTTATACCATGTATAAAATGGGACTGCTGACAGGTCCGAGAACCAAGAGCGCGAATATCGTGGGACAGACCATGAAGCTCCATCCGCACGGAGATGCCTCCATCTATGAGACGATGGTACGTCTGACACGCGGAAACGCGACTCTGCTCCATCCGCTCGTCGACTCCAAGGGCTCCTTCGGTAAGCAATACTCCTCGGACATGAAATACGCCGCGCCGCGTTACACCGAGTGTAAGCTCGATACCATTTGTCAGGAGCTGTTCTCGGGCATCGACCACGATGCGGTGGATATGGTGGATAACTACGATGCCACCTTAAAGGAGCCCGTTCTCCTCCCCACCACCTTCCCCAACATTCTCGTCATGCCCAACATGGGAATCGCGGTCGGTATGGCATCCAACATCTGCTCCTTCAACCTCGCGGAGATCTGCGACGGCACCATTGCCCTCCTGCGCAACCCCAAGCTCCCCGTGGAAAAAATGATGGAGATCGTCAAAGCACCCGATTTCTCGGGCGGCGCATCCATTCTCTATGACCGCGAGGAGATGTATCGCATCTACACAACGGGACAGGGATCGGTCAGAATGCGCGCGCGCTATACCTACGACAAGGCTGCAAACTGCATCGACATTTTGCAGATCCCCTATTCCACCACCATTGAGCTTATCCTCGCCAAGCTTGCCGCTCTTTACAAGGAGGGAAAGATCAAGGAGATCACCGATTTCCGCGACGAGATTGACCTCAACGGATTTAAGCTGACCCTCGACATCCGTAAGGGTGTGGATCCCGATAAGCTCATGACCAAGCTCTTCAAGCTCACGCCTCTCGAGGACAGCTTCAAGTGCAACTTCAACGTCCTGATCGATTCCACCCCGCGCACCCTCGGTCTGATCGATATCCTCAAGGAGTGGATCCGCTTCCGTTTGACCTGCCTCTGCCGCGAGCTCGCATACGACCTCAAGAAAAAAGAGGACAAGCTTCACCTGCTCATGGCGTTCGGCAGCATCCTTCTCGATATCGACAAGGCAATCCGCATCATTCGTCATACCGAGAAAGAAGAGAACGTCGTTCCCAACCTCATGAAGGGCTTTGACATCGATGAGATCCAGGCAAACTATATCGCGGATATCAAGCTCCGTAACCTCAACCACGAGTACCTCCTCAACCGTATGTCCGAGATCAAGGATCTCCAACAGCAGATCGAGGATATCAAGTCGATCCTCGCGGACGAGCTCAAGCAAAAGGCGCTCATCATCAAGCAGCTCACCGAGATCAAGAAGAAATACGGCAAGCCCAGAATGACCCAGATCATCGATTCCGAGGGCGTTCAGGTCTACAACGAGGACGAGCACGTAGAAAACTACAACGCGCGCTTTGTTCTGACCCGTGAAGGCTACTTCAAGAAGATCACCTTCCAATCCCTGCGCGGCAACGACGAGCAGAAATGCAAGGACGGTGACGAGATCCTCAGCATCATGGACGGTGAAAACGTAGACAATCTGATCTTCCTGACCGAAAAGGCACAGATGTACCGCTTCAAGGCAGACGATTTTGACACCTGCAAGGCATCCGCGCTCGGTGAATATCTCCCCGTTAAGTTTGATAAGGCGGGTGACGAGAAGCCCGTTCTGATGAATATTCAGAACAGCTATCCCGAAAAGGAAAACTTCATCTTTATCTTTGAAAACGGTAAGGGCGTGCGTATTCCCGCATCCGCGTATGAGATCACGGGTAACCGCCGCAAGCTGACCTCCGTTTTCTCCAAGTCCTCCCCCATCGTCGCGGCATTCTACGAGAAGACACCCATGGACATCATGCTAACCTCCACCGATAACCGCGCGATCGTCATCAAATCCTCGCTCATTCCGATCAAGTCCACCCGCACCTCGGGCGGTGTTCAGCTCATGTCACTCAAGGCAGGACAAAAGCTCGTCAGTGCGACCAACGATCCCGAAAAGATCCCCGACAGTGGAAAGGGGCTCAAAAAGATCAAAATTCCCGCCGCAGGCGTGAACCTCGGCTGATTGATGAAAGGTATTACCGAAATGGAAAAGAAAAATAAAAACTTTACCTCGTCTTATTCCAAGCCCGTCCGCATCCTCGCACTCGTCATGGCGGGGCTCGTCGCCTCGGGCGTGCTCGTTTATATCGCAACCTTTATTATTGAAACCTTCGTACACCACCACTGATCCCAAAAAGGAGAGCCCATGAATTTTAAAAAGCTTGACGATTTTATGCAAAAAATGCCGGAGCGCGGCTACCCCGGTTGTGAGTTGGCAGTTGCCAAGGACGGTGAGATCGTTTACCGCACGGGTGTCGGATATGCCGACGCCGCAAAGACAAGACCCGTGTCCCATCGCGATCTGTATTGGATCTTCTCGGCGACCAAGGTCATTACCTGTATTGCCGCAATGCGCCTCGTTGAGGAGGGCAAGCTCTCTCTTGACGATCCCGTGTACAAGTACGTTCCCGAATTCAAGAATGTGAAGGTCAAGCAAGCGGACGGCACGCTCGCTCCTGCCAAGAACGAAATGACCGTTCTGCATCTCTTCACCATGACGGGCGGTCTCTCCTACGATCTCAAGCAAAAGGAGCTTTTAGAGGCACGTACGCCAAACGCAAGCACGCTCGACGTTGTTCGCGCAATGGCAAAGCTTCCATTGGACTTTGAGCCGGGCACACACTTCCAATATAGCCTCTGCCACGACGTCCTTGCAGGCGTTGTGGAGGTCGTTTCGGGCATGCGCTTCCTCGATTATCTCGATATGCTTATCTTCAAGCCAATCGGGATCAAGGATATGGGCTTTTTCCCAAACGAGGAGCAAAAATCCCGCTTTGTATCCATGTATACCTACAATACGGGCTTTTACACAGCCACCGAGATCCCTCTGCAGAACAAATACACGCTCACGCCCAATTACGATAGCGGCGGAGCGGGGCTCTTCGCTTCCGTGGATGAATACATCAAGATCATCGCCGTGATCGCAAACGGCGGCGCGACCAAGGACGGCTACCGCATCCTGCGCCCCGAGACCATCGATATGATGACGAAAAACCGACTCTGCGACGATGCACTCACTGATTTCATTTCGACCCACAAGCGCCTCTACGGCTATGGCTGGGGACTTTGCGGAAGAGCGCATATGAACGATACCGTCTCCCTCGCCAAAAGCCCCGTCGGTGAATTCGGCTGGGACGGTGCCGCAAATGCTTACGTCATGATCGATCCCTTCAACCGCGTCGCCATCTACTTTGGCACGGAGATCATGAACTGCGGCTATGGCTACCGCGTGATCCATACCGCCATCCGCGACCTCGTCTATGAAGGGTTGGAGGAGTAACAGTAATGGTTATTCGCGGGGGAGAGATGAAACTTCATAAAAGAAGTTTCCTCTCTCCCCCGCACCCCCACTCTCTTTCAAGAATTTTAAACAAAAGGAGGAAGAAACATGAAGCGCAATAAAATTCCCTTTACGGAAATTTTTCTATTTGGATTCGCCTCCATGGCGTTGAATATGATTGCCACATTTTTGGTTGCAATGGTTGCGAAATTTGCGATCAAACCGCTTGGAAATTCTGTCTTCACCGCCTTTTTGATGTGGTTGTTGCTCGTCATCATTTGCTATGGTGTTCCGCTTGGAATTCATTGGTATTATTATATGAGAAAGAGAGTGGCGTTCCAATATCAGCCGAGCGAGAACAAATCGCAATGGATCAAAAGCGCCACAAAATTGATCTTACCGGGTGAAGTTCTGCGGTTTCTCCTTTGCCTCGCAAAACTTGGCTTGCTCGACGGTTTTGGTATGCTCGCGCTCGCACCATCCTTCCTTTATGAGCAGACCTACTTGATTTGGTCCGGCAGAATGAATGATGTGCGACAATTTGGAAACACCATATTCGGTGATTATCTTGCATTTACAGCTTGCTATCTCATGTATGCAGTGATATACATCGGACTTTTGCTATTCCTTTATCGCTACTATTGGAAAAAGGAAAGCACAGCTTGTAATGAAATGCTACGCCATGAAACTGATACACATTTCCAATAACAATGCAAGCCTCTCAATGAGAGGCTTGCGCAAACGAAAAGCAGACCTCTTTTGAGGTCTGCTTTTCGTTTGGTGTGAAAGGTTCTGAAGGTGAGAGGGTTTGGGAGAGAGGAAAGCTCTTTCAAGAGTTTCCTCTCTCCCATATTCTTTCACCTTAACAATCTTTCACAATATCCAGAAGTTGATCATACTTTTTAAGAATGTCAAGAGCGAGGGTCAGCTGGCAACGCGCGCGAACAAGATTATGCTCGGGATAGAGCACCTTGAAGTAGGTGTCACCGTTAACGTAATCATCGAGGAAGCGAACGGCAAGCTCCACGGTGGCGGAAAACGCACCGAGAACAAGGCTATCCAACTCATCCTTGGTAAGCGCGTTCTTGACCTGTCCGATGTAGCCCTGCGCGAAGGCGCGGAACTTCTCTATATCAAAGGAGACCTTGGAAAGATCCGCTTCGTCCTCCTCGGCGGTGTTGCAGATAAAGCGCACCGCGTCACCGAAATCGTACATCGCCATACCGGGCATGACAGTATCCAGATCGATCACGACCAAGGGCTTGAGCGTGACCTTATCGAAGAGCACGTTGTTCGCCTTGGTATCGTTGTGTGTGACTCGGATCGGGAAATCGCCATTTGCGTAGCGAACGGAAAGCTCGCACGCGCGCGTTTCCAGATCCTCGAGCTTCTCCAATTCAATTCTCACCTTGGAGACACGCCCCACAGGGTCTGCCGTCACAACGGCGTGGAAATGCTCGTAGCGATTTTTGGTATTATGGAAATTCGGGATCGTCTCAAAGAGGAGCGAGCCGTCAAAATCCGCAAGCTGCATCTGAAACTCGCCAAATGCCGCGCCCACGTTGGAGATCGTTGCGGTATCCTCGCAGGAATTGAAGGTCACGGACTCGATAAAATCGGTCACGCGCCAAAAGCCTCCCGCATCGTCAAAAAGATAGTTCTCTCCATCTGTGGTCTTATAGAAATTGAGCGAATTTCCGCCCTTTGCAAGAATGTGCGAGGTCACCTTATCAATGTTCTGCATGATCTCAACGGGTTTTTTGAACACGTTTTGATTGATGCGCTGAAAGATGTACGCATGCGCAGCACCGTTCTCATTGTAAAACACCTGATAGGTAGAGTTGATGTTGCCGTTGGTCATCTGCTTGTAGGAGCAAAATTCTCCCTTAAGAGCAAACCTTTCACCGATTTTTTTGAGTTCTGACGTCATGATAGAAACGATCCTTTCCGTAATTCCAAACTGTGGGACTGCCACCATATGGCAGCAGTCCCGATTTTTTTAATTATTCAGCCTTGTTGTCCGCAACGACCTTTGCGGTGATGTTCGCGGGAACAACGTCGTAGCCCGTCACCTCATAGTCGAACGAGCCGCGTCCCTGCGTCATTGCGCGCAGAACGATCGGGTAATCCATGATCTCTGCCTTGGGAGCGATCGCCTGAACGACCGTGTAGCCCTTCTTCTCTGCGGGCTCCATTCCCATAACGCTTCCGCGACGCTTGTTGAGGTCGCCCATGACGTCACCGACCAAGGACTCGGGAACGGTGATGTTCATGTTTCCTACAGGCTCCAAAAGAACGGGGCCTGCGGACTCGAGGCACTTCTTGTATGCAAGAGATGCCGCGGTCTTGAAGGAAAGCTCATCGGAGTCGACTGCGTGATAAGAGCCGTCGTAGAGGTCAGCGGCAAGGTTGGTCAGAGGATAGCCGTAAGCACCCTTTGCCATCGCGTCCTGAACGCCCTTCTCTACTGCGGGATAGAAGTTCTTCGGAACCGTACCGCCAACAACGGAAACGGTAAAGGTAAGTCCCTCCTCCTCTGCGGGAGCAAAGCGCATCTTAACGTGACCGTACTGACCCGAGCCACCGTTCTGCTTCTTGTGCTTACCTTCTACGTCTACCGCCTTGGTGATCTTCTCGCGGTATGCGATCTTCGGTACATCAAAGCGTACGTTCAGTCCAAAGCGCCCCTTCAGTCTTGCGGAAAGCACGGAGAGGTGCATCTCACCCAGACCGTAAATGAGGAGCTGCTTGGTAGCTGCTTCGTTTTCAAACTTGAGGGTGTAATCCTCCTCGGTCATACGGGTAATGCTCTGCGAGATCTTACCCTCGTCGCCCTTGGAGACAGGGATCATAACCTTGACCATATAAGGCGTTGCGTACTCGATCTTCTTGTAGCAGAATTCGGTGTTCCAGGAGAGCGTATCGTTGGTGTTGGTATCGGTAAGCTTTGCGACCATACCGATATCACCGCAGGAAAGCTCCTCGACCTCGGTCTGCTTCTTGCCCTTCATCTCATAGATGTGTGCAAGCTTCTCGGAATTGCCCGTGACGTTGTTGCGGAGCATCATATCGCGCTTTACGGTACCGTTCATGACCTTGAAGAAGGACATTTTTCCGACGAACGGGTCGGCAACGGTCTTAAATACGAAGATCGCGGGCTCACCGTCAACGGAGATCTCCTTCTCGGAACCGTCAACGAGGATCTCGTTCTTCTTTGCGGTATGTCTCGGGAAGGACTCGCTGATCTTATCCAGCATGGTCCATACGCCCCAAAGCTTGGTTGCCGCGCCGCAGAATACGGGAACGATATCACCGTGAATGATACCCTCGTGAACTGCGTTGATCGCCTCCATGTGGGTGATCTCCTCGCCCTCGAAGAACTTCATCATCAGCTCCTCGTCGGTGCTTGCAACTGCTTCCATGAGCATTTCGCGGAACTTTTCAACCGCCTCCTTGGACTCCTCGGGGATCAGCTCTACGCTGTGACGTCCGTTGTTATCGAACACGTGCGCGGTCTGGTCGATCAGGTCGATCGCACCGACCACCTCACCGTTCTTGACCATGGGGATGGTCAGCGGGCAAACGTGCTTACCGAAGGTCATATGGAGAGAATCGAGCACGCGAGCAAAGCGCGCCTCGTTATCGTCGAATTTATTAATAAAGAATGCAGTGGGGATGCCCGCAGCCTGTACATTATCCCATGCAAGCTCGGTACCAACCTCGATACCTGCCTTGCCGTCGACCACAATGATCGCGCTGTCCGCAACGCGGAGTGCCTGCTGAACCTCGCCCGAGAAATCGAGATAACCGGGGGTATCGATCACGTTGATCTTAACATCCTTCCAAACAACGGGAGCAACCGCTGCGGAAATGGAAAAATGTCTTGCAACCTCTTCTGCATCGTAATCGCATACGGTATTTCCGGCTGTGACGTTTCCGAGACGGTCAGTACCGCCCGTGATGTAAAGCATTGCCTCTGCAAGAGAGGTCTTTCCCGAGCCTCCGTGTCCCAAAAGCGCTACGTTTCGGATGTTTTTTGTTTCAAACTTCGCCATTGTAATAACCATTGATACCTTTCATTGATAGATTTTCCACACCGAAAATCCCGCCTCGCCGTGCGATTGCAGCAAGGGGTTATTTTCGATCTTTCTATTATTATATCTTATGTTAGAAAATTTTTCAATAGTTTTTTTCAACTTTATATACGATGAAGCGTAGAATTCGACTTCCGTTTTTTGGTTATTTTATACAATTCCGAAGAGCGTTTTGGCATTTTGCGCGGTAACATCGACCGCCTCCTGCGATGAGCAATCCCAAAGCTCGGCAAGTGCTGAGACGGTGTGTACGAGAAGCCCGGAGTGATTGAGGCTTCCGCGCAACGGATGCGGTGCAAGATAGGGGGCGTCGGTCTCAATGAGCAAGCGGTCGCGCGGAACAGCGCGTGCCGCCGCGCGGACGCGCTCTGCATTCTTGAAGGTCATGGTTCCCGAGAAGGAAATATACCAGCCTCTCCTCGTTAGCTCGCGTGCCATCTCCGCGCTTCCGCTGAAGCTGTGGAATACGCCGCGCACGTTCGGATAGCGCAAGACCGTCTCAAAGCAATCGCCGTGCGCTTCCCTGTCGTGAATGATGACGGGAAGCCCCAGACGCTCCGCCATCTCAAGCTGACGTGTAAAAAAATACGCCTCTTTTTCGCGATCCATAGGAATATCGCCATAGTGATCGTAATGGTAATCCAAGCCGATCTCGCCCAGTGCCACGATCTTTTTTGCCCGTCTATCCGCACCGCTCCCGATCAGCTTCTCAAGCTCCTCGAGCACCACGTCGGCATCGGGAAGAAAATGACAGTCCCCCGGATGAATACCGACCGCCGCGTACATACCGTCATGTCGCATCGCCTGCGCGACCGCCGCGCGAGAATTTTGGAGATCGGTACCGACGTTAATGATATGCGACACGGGGGACGGCATGATCTCGGCAAGAAGCCTCTCTGCCCCACCCTCCGTCTCTTTTTCAAATCGCGTGTCAAAATAGTGCGCGTGTGAATCAAAAATTCCTTGCATATCTCAAAATTCCTTTTTTAAGCTTCTTGTAAAGAGCGCCTCAAGCGCCTCGCGTGCGTCACGTCCCTCATAAAGCACGGAATAGACTGCCTCGCAAATGGGAAGCTCAACATGATAACGGCTTGCAAGCCCATGCAGAGCACGCGCTGTCTCATATCCTTCGGCAAGCTTTTCAAAGTGCTTTCCCCTCACAAAATCCTCTCCAAAGCCGCGATTATGAGAGAATTTCGAGAAAACGGTCGCTTCGTAGTCCCCCAAATGGCAAAGTCCGTATGCCGACATGGGATTACCGCCCATCGCCTCGATCAAGCGCGCGATCTCACGTGTTCCGCGGCTCATGAGCGCACCCTTGAGCGTGGAAAGCCCAAGTCCGTCGAGAAATCCCGCGGCGATACCGATGACGTTCTTGGCTGCGCCGCCGATCTCGTTGCCGATGAGATCCTGCCCGTAATAAAAGCGGATCAGATCCCCCGAAAACGCATTGACGAGCTGCTCCTTGGTCGCCTCATCTGCACTGTCGATGACCATGCAATTGGGAATGCCCGCAAAAAACTCCTGCACGTGCCCGGGACCGAGCCAAACGGCAACACGATTGGTGGGATCGCTCGTTTCGGCAACGATCTCCGAAAGCCTTTTCCCCGTCTCGACCTCGATTCCCGTCATACAGAGCACAAAGATCTTATTTTTCAACTGTAAGGGAGCCAGATCACGCTCCATCAGTGCACGAAGCCCCTGCGCGTTGACCGAAATAATGATAACGTCGGCATTTTGCGTGCTCTCAAGCGACGTTGAAAGCGCGACACGCTCGGGGAGCGTGAGCAGATCGTTGCTCCGCGTTTCCAAAAAACGCTTCATATTTTCCGAGCCCGCACGTCCGTACAGCGTTACGTCCTGTCCGATCCGATCCAAATACCAGGTAATGAGCGAGCCCCAACGTCCGCAGCCGATCACTGTGATCCTCATACGTTCCCTCCTTTTTTGAAAAGTGTGGGAAAGCCCCAATCAAAGGTCTTTCCCACGTCTGTTTATTGTTTATCTGACTCTTTCTCCGAGAGGCGTGTCATCCGCCAGGAATACCACGCGCACGGTCTCCTCGCCCGATGCGAGGATCATGCCGTTGGACTCAATGCCGCACAGCGTTGCGGGCTTGAGGTTGGCAACGAGAATGATCTTTTTGCCAACAAGCTCCTCGGGTGCATACCACTTAGCAATGCCGGACACGACCTGTCTCTGCTCATAACCGAGATCGACCTGTAGCTTGAGCAGCTTTTTCGCCTTCGGTACCTTCTCGCAGGAGAGGATCTTCGCCGTACGAAGCTCAACGTTCATAAAGTCCTCAATGCCGATCAATGCACAGCCCTCGGGCTTTTCGGGCTTCTCCTCTGCCTTTGCAGCTGCGATCATTGCCTGACGCTCTGCCTCAAACTCGGCAAGCTTCTTTTCCTCGTCGACACGGGCAAAGAGCACCTTGGAGTCTCCCGTCTCAGCCCCCGGCACCATACCGCCAAACGCACCGAGCGTTTCGAAGGTACGCTTGTCGGTCGCAAGCTCGGAGAAGATCTCCTCTGCGGTTGCGGGAATGAAGGGCGCGAGCATGACGGCACCCCAACGGATCGCCTCCATGAGGTTATAGAGGACCGTACCGAGGCGCGCGCGGCTTGCTTCGTCCTTCGCAAGCGTCCAAGGAGTGGTCTCGTCGATATATTTGTTTGCGCGGCTGAGCATCTCAAAGATCGCCTCGAGCGCATCCGCTACGTGGTAGGTATCCATGCACGCGCGCATCCTTGCAAAGGTCTTGACACAGGTCTCCTTGAGATCCGCATCGGGTCCCTCCTCACCCGCGGGCGTGGGAACAATCTTTGAAAAATACTTCTTGTTCATATCAAGCGTACGCTTGACGAGGTTGCCGAGATTGTTGACCAGATCTGTGTTGTAGCGCTTGATGACCGCCTCGTAGGTGATTGATCCGTCGCTTGCAAAGGGCATCTCGGAAAGCGCGTAGTAGCGCACACCGTCCACAGAGAAGTGCTCCGCGAGCTTGTCGGCGTAAATGACGTTGCCCTTGGACTTGGACATCTTATCCATACCGAAATTAAACCACGGATGACCGAACACCTGCTTGGGAAGCGGGAGATCGAGCGCCATGAGAAAGATAGGCCAATAAATGGTGTGGAAGCGCAGGATGTCCTTACCGATGATGTGCACGTCGGCAGGCCAATACTTGCGGAAATGCTCGGACTGCTCCTCATAGCTCTTGTCGGGGTCGTAGCCCAGAGCGGTGATATAGTTGGTCAGCGCATCGAGCCAAACGTAAACGACGTGCTTTTGGTCAAAGTCCACGGGAATGCCCCAGGTAAAGGAGGAGCGGGATACGCAAAGATCCTGCAATCCTGCCTTGAGGAAGTTGTTGACCATTTCCTTTTTGCGCAGCTCGGGCTGAATGAAATCGGGATTCTCCTCGATGTGCTTCATGAGGCGATCCGCATACTTGCTCATCTTGAAGAAGTACGCCTCCTCCTGCGCCTGCGCGACGGGTCTGCCGCAATCGGGACATTTTCCGTCTACCGCCTGAGTTGCGGTGAAGAAGGACTCGCAGGGCGTGCAGTACCAGCCCTCATAGTGTCCCTTATAGATATCGCCCTTCTCGTAGAACTTGCGGAAGATCTTCTGCACTGCCTTTTCGTGATAGTCATCGGTGGTGCGGATGAAATAATCGTAGCTGGAATTCATCTTATCCCAAATTCCGCGGATCTCTCCCGCAACGCCGTCAACGTATGCCTTGGGCGTAATTCCCTGCTCGTTTGCAAGATTCTCGATCTTCTGACCGTGCTCGTCGGTACCCGTGCAGAAGAACACGTCGTCTCCGCACGCTCTGCGATAGCGCGCAACGGCATCACTCATGATCACCTCATAGGTGTTTCCGAAGTGCGGCTTACGCGACGCGTAAGCAATGGCGGTTGTCATGTAAAATTTTTCACTCATGGTCTTTTATATCCTCCGATTGGTAAAGTCTTGTTTCAGTCGCCTCGGCGCGCTCGATCTGCTCCGAAAAGCGAAAATAGGAGACGAGTATACGCGGCAGAACGTCAGCCAAAAGCAAAATCCCCGCGGTCAGCACCGACAGGACCAGCCAAAGCAGATATTCGAGCACGAAATGCCAAGCGGCGGCTCGACAGTTGCGTGAGAGCTGTTGGGAGCAACGGTATGCCGCTCTCACCGATACGTCCTCATTCCGATATGCGAAATACGCCGTATAGAAGCCGTCGGCACTCCAAAGCAATGCAAGAAACGAAATGCAAACGACCGCGAGCACGGCACCGAATGCCGCATACGCGTCTCCTGTCTGCATACGCGCAAGCCCGTAGATCCACCGAACGGCGACCGCTGCAACGGCAAGCTTCCACAGACATCTGCAGGAGAGTCGCACCGCGCGAGCATACGCATGCTTTGAGGAAAAGGAATGAAAGAGCTCCGTCAGAGTCACCTCACGCTCTACCGTGATCCTCTCCGCGATGCGAAGCAAGCCGCACAAAAGCGGAACGGTCACAAACAGCGTAACCGCCAAAACGGTCAGATCAAAGCCCGTCGCAAGTGCGATATCCACAGCATATGCGCTATGATCGGTCGGCAGAAGTGCTACACGTGCGGCATCGTATGCATTGTAGAGCAAAACGTAGAGCATGACGGTCAAAAGACAGATCAGCTCTGCCGTGATCAAGCGCATTCGGTTTCCGCCAACGGCAAGATACGCTCCCGCCTCGCGCCGCGCGCTCTCTGCCCGCTTCACTACAAATTCATTCGCCAACGGTTGCCCTCTCCTTTTTCATATCTTTTTTTATTATAACAAAAATAATACCGTTTTACAATAGCTTTTTGCATTTTTTTTGCATTTTTGGGAATACTTCAATATACGATCTATCAAAAGAAAGGACTTTGAACATGAAAAAAACACACGTTGGCACCAAGCTCGCACAAAATCTTGTCGAGATCCCCTTCCTTTTGCTCGTTGGAGGCGTGGGATATTACTGCATCGAGCTTGCATTTCGCGGTTGGTCTCACCCAAGCATGGCACTCTGCGGAGCGGTCTGCTTTCTGGCGATCTACAAGATCAACGAGCATCACATGAAAAACCTTTTGGTCGTTCGCGCCTTCCTCGGTGCCCTGCTTATCACCGCCGTTGAGTTTTTTGCGGGATGCATCCTCAACCTATGGCTCGGACTCGGCGTATGGGACTACAGCGAGATGCCCTATCACCTGCTCGGACAGATCTGCCTGCCGTTTTTCATTTTGTGGTTTTTGCTTTGCATCCCCGTGTGCGGCATCTGCCGTGCCGTCTACCGCTACGTCTTCTACGGTCATGACGGAGAAGAATGAGCGAGATACGGGCAGCGTTTCCGACATGATCTGCGAAAACCGCCGCATCACAAGGCACCGTTTTTTTCTCGGCTATGCGTTCGATCTTTTCCGTCACGCAAGGCTGTACGCGATTTGGAAAAGCGCGCTCTCTTATTTTCGAAAATTCCGCGCGGTCGCACTGACCGTCAAAATCACATCGTTCATTCTTGCCGTTCTGCAAACCGGCGCGCTCGTGCTGTTCTCCACCGCTATTTTTCTCGTCATTCTGCCCATCCTCGGCGCCTTTATGCTCGGTGTCCTTCTTACCGCGCTGCTGGAATCCCGAAAAAGCAACCGATATCTGCAAAAGGAGCTTGAAGGCATACAGGTATACGTTCTTTTCCTCTCCAAAAGAGAAAACCCATTTTTTTGCGCGAACGCAAAAAGCCTTGCAAATGATCCTCACTGTGCGGTCATCGTCGTTTCTCCCTATTGGCTATCCGGAAAAGGTATCAGCTCGGATCATTTTTTCTGCACAGTGCGCCGCGAGCACGAGCGGATCTATCTTGTCCGACGATACTACTTTTTTCAACTTCGAAAGCGTGTTTTGGGCGCAAATACCGCATACCTGTATTAAAAAACGCACTCCCTGCGGAGTGCGTTTTTTCGCATTTTAAATAAATTTGGTAACAATACCGATGACGAAGAGTGCGATGATGATAATGGGCAATACATACGTCACGTAACCGCGCATCCACTTCTTCATCTTGAGTCCCTTACCCGTGTTCGCCTCTGCAATAAAGTTATCCCAGCCCCAGCCGCGCTTCCATACGCAGAACATGAGAATGGTCAACGAGCCGATGGGAAGGAGACAGTTGCTGACGATGAAGTCCTCGAGATCCATGATCGAGGAGCCCGCGCCGAGAGGCTGAATACCCGAGAGCAGATTGAAGCCCAGCACGCAGGGCAAGGAAAGAATGAGCATTCCGATTCCGCAGATAAGGCAGGTCTTTTTGCGTCCCCAGCCTGTCAGATCGCGGATGCAGGAAATGATGTTCTCAAACACCGCCAAAACCGTGGTGAATGCCGCAAAGGTCATAAACAGGAAGAAAAGGCTTCCCCAAATACGACCGCCCGACATATTGTTGAACACGTTGGGAAGCGTTTCAAAGATCAAGCTCGGTCCCGCGCCGGGCTCAACGCCATAGGTAAAGCATGCGGGGAAAATGATGAGACCCGAAACGAACGCAACAAACGTATCTAAAACAACGACGTTGACCGACTCACCGAGCAGGGAGCGATCCTTGCCGATATAGCTGCCGAAGATTGCCATGGAGCCGATACCGAGAGAAAGCGTGAAGAACGCCTGGTTCATCGCATCGACCACGACCTGTCCCGTGATCTTGGTCAGATCGGGCATAAGATAAAACTTGAGTCCCTCTGCCGCTCCCGACTGCGTAAAGCCATGAATTGCAAGAACGATCATGATGACGAGCAATGCAAGCATCATGTACTTGGTAATTCTCTCAAGTCCCTTCTGAAGGCTGAAGGAGCAAACGAAGAAGCCGACCACAACGGTGATCACCGTGTAGATGATAAGCGTGACAGGATCGCCGAGAAGATCGCCGAATGCACCGGAGACCGCCGCAGCATCCATACCCTCAAACTTACCGAACGCGGTGGAAACGAAGTAATTGAGCATCCATCCCGCAACGGTACAGTAGAACATCATGAGAATAACGTTACCTGCCAGAGCAAGATAACCGTGATACTTCCATTTGCTCTTGGCAGGAGCCAGCTCGTCGTACATGCAGGCAATGCTCTTGCGGCTCGCACGTCCGACCGAAAACTCCATGACCATGATGGGAAGTCCCATGACAATGAGGAAGAAGAAATAAAGGGGGAGGAAGGCGCCTCCTCCGCTCTGTCCTACCATATACGGGAAACGCCATACGTTACCCACACCGATCGCACAGCCTGCACTGAGCAGAATAAAGCCCAAGCGGCTGCCTAATTTTTCACGCTCCATAAAAGTTCTCCTTATAAAGTAATAGATGTATTGTACCACACTTAAATCAAAAAGGCAATAGAAAATTCGATTTTTCTTATTTTTTCGTCAAAAAAATTGAAAAAAGGTGCATTATATGATATACTAAAGCATATCATTAAAGAAAAAAGGACGAAAAAATGAAAAAGATCCTGTTTGTCTGTCACGGCAACATTTGCCGCTCGCCTATGGCAGAATTTATTTTCCGCGATATGATCGAAAAGCGAGGACTAACCGATCGGTTTACGGTCGCCTCCGTCGCAACGAGCACAGAGGAGATTTGGAACGGCATTGGAAATCCCGTTTATCCCCCCGCCAAAGCAGAATTGGCGCGGCACGGCATCTCCTGCGAGGGCAAGCGCGCGGTACAGCTCCAAAAGAGCGACTATGAGAAATACGACCTTCTGATCGGCATGGACAGTGCCAATATCCGCAATATGTACCGTATGCTTGGCGGTGATCCGCAACAAAAGATCCGCAAGCTCATGGACTACACCGCCCGCCCCGGCGACGTTGCCGACCCATGGTACACCGACCGCTTTGATATCACCTACCGCGATATTCACGAGGGGTGTGAGGCACTTTTGGCAAAGCTGATAAAATAAAAAGGAGCACATAGTGTTCCTTTTTTACTTCATTGGATGGTTTCCCAAATATTCCAACACCGCGAGTGCCGTATTTTTGATATGCGGCTTGACGTCGGAGGTCAAGAGATCCTCGCGCGAAAACCAGCGAAAGATCTTGCTCTCGTCACGGTCGGGATGCAGGGCTTCATCGTCGGTCGTCGCAACGTAGATAAAATCAAAGTAGTCCTCCTCCCTGCCCTCCTCACCGTAAAGGCAGAAGGGTGCGGGGATACGCACCACGCGTCCTACGTCGATATCGGGCGCGACCTCGGTGGAGATAAGACGGATCTCAAGCCCCGCCTCCTCGCGTGCCTCGCGCAGTGCCGCCTCGTGAGGCAGCTCGTTTCGCTCCACGTGTCCGCCGAGCGGAAACCACGTGTTGAATTTTTTATGTATATGCAGCAGCACCCGTCCTTCCTTCACCACGTAAACGGTCGAGGTGACGGATTTTTCAAGAATTGTCATATCAAGCACTCCAACGGTTTATTTTTTGATCGGCAACAGCATTCTCGTCTCTTTTTTGTACTCCGCAAAGCCGCTTTTGCGAGACTGTCTTCCATCCGCCATCGGGATGCTGACAAGCAAAAACAAGAGCGTATTCGCAAAAGCACCCGCGGCAAGATACCACGCATCGGGAAAGACCGAAGCAGAGAGGAGCGCGATCGCCCACCACATCAAGATCTCTGCAAGATAGTTGGGGTGGCGCGAATATTTCCAAAGTCCCACGCGGATAAAATTGCCCGTTCTGTGCTTGCGGAAGCGATGCATCTGCACGTCCGACGCGCCCTGCAAAAGCACAGCCCCGATCGCAAGACAAAAGCCGAGGATCGCGCCAAAATTAAGCGTACCGTTATAAAGCATGACGTACACCGCAGGCAACGTGCAACCGTAGACCACGAGCGTCGGAACCATGTGGATCCCAACAAAATTGATGATGGGATACCACGCTCCCGTTTTCTCCTTCAGCATCGTGTATCGCCAATCCTGATGACAAAGATCAGAGAAGGTGTACGCCCAATTGGCGGTCAGACGAGCACCCCAAAGCGACACGGCTATCAGCACCAGCGCGCGCACCGCCGTCATTTCGGTCTGTGTCGCAAACGCCCACAGGATCACGATCGGCTGAACGCTCCAATAAGGGTCATAGACCGACGCGTTACCAAGCAGAACGCTGAAAAGAAACGTAAACACGGTTGCGGCAACGTCAGCAAGGAGCAAATTGATCCACCAATCATAGTTCAGCGTGCGATAGATCAGAATTCCAAGCACCGCCGCCAAAACGTAGATCACGCCTACCACCGCAAAGCTTGCCGCGCGGCTCTTTTTCCATTTGTTCATAAGCACTCCTAAAAAACAAAAATCGATTTATTATACACCCATTTTCAAAAAATGTCAATCGTATACTTGATATGTCGGTAACAATATATTATAATAGTATCAATAAAACAGAACGGAGACACGATATGAACTTTACAGAAATTGCGAACACACGTCAATCCTGCCGCAGCTACGACCCCGCGCGACAGGTCGAGGAGGAAAAGCTTACGGCGATCCTTGAGGCAGCTCGCCTCGCTCCCTCCGCCTGCAACGGACAGCCCTATCGCATCACCGTCTGCACGGGAGAGAGTACCCACGCGGTAGCCTCTGCCGTTATGGGCATGGGAATGAACAAATTTGCCGCCGATGCGCCTGTGATGCTCGTTCTTTCCGAGGAGCCCTACGTTGCCTCCGCCGCACTCGGCGCGCGCGTCAAGGGAAATGACTATCGCTCGATCGACATCGGCATCGTCGCGGCATATCTGACCGCAGAGGCGACCGCGCAGGGGCTTGGCACCTGCATCCTCGGCTGGCTCGACGACAAAAAGATCCGCGAGATCTGCGAGCTCAAATCCCCCGTCCGCCTCGTCATCATCTTAGGCTACCCCAAGGCAGACGACCGCCTCCGTCCCAAAAAGCGCAAGGCTTTGGATGAGCTTGTAACGAGGAAGTCATAACCATCGGCAGTGCCGATGGCTTTCGCTTCACAATGAAAAAGATGCTGTAACCGTTTTGAGTTACAGCACCTTTTTTATTCTTTCCAGACAAAATGATAATTGATCGCCTCGCCGCCGTCGACAAGGATGTTCTGCCCCGTGCAGAAGGTGTTTGTCACCGTCAAAAAATACGCCCACTCTGCGATCTCCTCTGCCGTTGCCCAGCGTTTAAGCGGCGTTTCGTTCATGATCTCCGCCCACAGATCGGGATCGTTGACCACGCAATCGTTGAGCGGAGTCAGCACACCGCCCGCATCGAGGCTGTTGCAGGTCGCGCCGAATTTTGCCACGCGCATCGCGACGTTTTTCGTATACGCGAGAACGCCGCCCTTGCTCGCGCAGTATTCGGGGAATTCCGCACCTGTATGCGCACTTGCGGAGCCGATATTCAAAATCGAGCGGATGTCCTCCTGAATACCGTATTTCTCGGTGATGCGAATCAGCGCCTTTAAATTGATATCGATATCGTCCTCATTCTGTGTTCCGGCATTGTTGATCAGCACATTGACGCCTTGCACGTCGGGAAGCCTTTCGTAATCTCGGATATCCTGCTCGTAGTGCGTATAATTTTCGTGCTCGATGCTCGCCCTCTGTCTGTCAATGCCGATAACGGTGTCGCCCTTTTGCAAAAAGAGCTCCGCGATCGCCCGACCGATCCCCTGCGAGGTGCCCGTGATCAAGATCTTCATTTCGTTCCTTCTCCTTTTACGTAATCGAGATAGTCCTTCCCCACCGCGCTCGCCTTCCACTTCGTTACGATCCTGTAGCCAATGGGCGAGAAGAGGATCTCCATGATCAATTCCGCCACCGCTCCTGTCATGGCGCACATCGCGCATTGCAGGACAGTCCAATGGAAGCCGTCCCAGAAGATCGGCGCAAAGCCGACGAAGACGATGAGCGAAAAGATGAAATTATCCAAAAACTGCCCGATGAACGTAGACACGTAGGTGCGCATGGCGTACGCCAGCTTTCCGTCGGGATTTCTCTTGAATGCGCTGCCGATCATGCAGTTGAGCATATTGTTGATGAGAGCGGATGCGAGGAAGGCAACGGTACTGCCAAGCAGAATAAACCACGTACCGCCAAAAATACCGTCAAAAACGCTGTAATCCCCTGCGTTGGAGGGGATGCTGCTCGCGATGAAAAAGATCAGACAGGTCAGAAGATTGATCACCGCGGCAAGGACCGAGATGCGGTTGGATGCCCCGGGACCGAAATGCTTGGTGATCACGTCCATACACATAAAGGAAAGCCACGAGATCAGGATTCCGCCGTCCAGCGCGATCCAATCGAGCTGCAGGAGCGTTTTGTTGGCGAGCAAATTCATACAGATCACGCTCACCACAAAGAGCGTTGTGACCGTTGCGGGAATGCTCCGTAAAAGGATCGCGCTCTTTTCTTTTTCTTTTTTGATCTGTTTTATTACACTTGACATATCGATACTCACTTCTTCGATTATTCTCACCAAAGCTCCGCGTGGAGCTTTCTATTTATTATATCATCTTTTTGACACAATTGCAAGATGCTATTCCAATTTCTGTTTTAATCGTCAAGACTTGATTTCTCGTTGCGCAAATGAGCGATTTGTTATATAAATAGAGCGATATATTGATTGCATTCGCAGGTCATCTGTCTTAAAATAAAAGTATACTAACAAATGTACCGCAACGGAGGTTATGATGAAAAAGAGTATTGCAGAATTGAAGCAGCTGATCGATTCCTTTCAGGATGCCGATTTTGGAGAGCCGATCGATCCCTCATCTCCCACAAAAATGCCGACAATCATGCCTCCAAAGGGCAAGCACCCTCGCATGGGCTTTACCGCAAAGCGTCTCCCCGACATTCTCAAGGACGTAAACAAGGGAGACAACCAATATGCCTATGCAGAGGTCATGCGCATCTCGGAGATCGAATTTGACGGCGTGATGCGCGATTTTGAAAACAAGGATATCTGCAACAACGCGCGCGTGGTCAACGGCGAATTTCATAATATCATTCTATGCAAGGCATTTCGCTATGCCGCCTTTGGTGACGAGCAGTACGGCTTTGAAGCGATCTATGCGCTCAAAAACTATCTCCTCACCTTCGATGCGGATATCGCGTCCGCATTCGGCAAGGAGGCACGCAGCGCTGCGATCTACGCTTCCTTCGGATACAACCTCGGACTCACCATGTCGCATCTGATCCGCACGGTCGGCTGCGTGTACGATTGGTGCTATCCCCTTCTGACCGCACGAGATAAAAAGCAGCTGGTCGGTGCGGCAACCAACAAGTGCCGTCTCCTTTCGGAATATCCGGAATATCCCCCTCACAAGTCCGGCGGTGTTACGGGACACGCGACCGAAGCCCCCTTTATGGATAGCTGGCTTCCCTTCTCCCTGGCGATCTACGACGAATATCCCGGATACTACAACGTCATCATGGATATCTTTGAATACACGATCATTCCGGGGCAAAACGCCGTCCTTGCCGCCGGCTGTCATCCGCAAGGTGCCTCCTACGGTGCCTCCCGCCTCGCGTGGATCGCCTTTGCGGAGTGTTGGTATTCCTATATGTTCGACGGCAAAAAGCACTTGTTTGGAGAAACGATCCGCGACGTTGCCCTCACCTGCCTCAAAGAGATCCGTCCCGACGGTGAAATGCTCCGTGTCGGAGACGATTCCTGGCAAGGAAGAAGATTTTGCAAGCTCCTCAACTGCGCGATCTGCATCGCAGGACTTTACAAGGATCCGATCCTCAAGGGCTTTGTCGCAGAGCAGACCGACGATTTTTCGCTCTTCTGGCTCTATGATATGAGTCCTCTCGAGGTACTCCTGTTCAACGATCCGAGCGTGCCCAAGCGTCCGCTTTCGGATCTGCCGCTCGCAAGCTTCTACGGTGCCCCCGTAGGTATGGTCATTGCAAAGACCGCGCACGACACCAAAAACGCAGGCATGGTCTACATGAAGGTCGGTGTTTCGGGCACGGCAAATCATGAGCACCGCGATTGCGGAGATTTCCAGATCTATTACAAGGGCATGCTCCTCGGCAGCTCGGGCACCTACTCGGGCTACGGCTGTGATCACGACCGCAATTACTACAAGCAAACGATCTCCAAAAACAGTATCCTCGTTTACAATCCCAATATGCCCGACAGCGTTGTCAAGAACAAGGTTTGGAAATATTCGGGCGGTCAGCGCATCGATGCCGAATCGGTCAAGGGGCATATGGATACCCTTGAGGAATGGATGGCGTCTCCCAACTATAATCACGCCAAACTCCTCTACGGTGGCTACAAAACCGTCAAGAAGGAAGGCGGCAAGGAGGAATACCGCTATTCCTACATTGCGGGAGATATCACGAACGCGTATGACAGAGAGACCGTCAGCGAGGTCAAGCGACACATGGTCTCCTTTATGACCGACAACAAGGTCAATCCCATGGTGTTTGTGATCTTCGATAAGATCACCTCGGTCGACGCGGGCTATAAAAAGTCCCTGCTCTTCCACACGCAAAATCAGCCTTTGACCAAGCTCGTCAACGGCAAGCCCTGCTCGGTGGTCACCAATCTGATGAGCCGACTCTATATCCAATCGCTCTTTACAGAGGTCGATCACACCTTTGTGGGCGGCAAGGACAAGGAATGCTGGGTGGTGGATCAAAACGTCCCCTTCGACTTCCCCGGTCGCGTTGAGGGCGCACTCGTTGCCTACAATGCCGAGAGCGGATTTGGAAGGATCGAGATCTCCCCGAAAAAGGCTTCCAAGGAGAACACCTTCCTCACGGTCATGTACGTCGGACCGCACACCGATTGCTCGCCCTATCTCAATCTTGATACAAACATTCTCCAGCCCTATCACGAGGCAGTTGCTCTGGAGAGCGATACAGTGCTTGGCACTGCCATTCTCGATCATGCCGTCATCTTTGCAAAAAACGGTGAGTACATCACGAACGATTTCTCCATCGAGATCCCCACAAACACCAAAAAATGCTTGGTCTTTGGACTCCGCGCGGGCAAATGGCAGACTGCCGACGGCAAAGAATATACCGTCTCCAAAAACGAAGCAATGGCAGAGATTGAGACCAACAATGAAACCTACCTGCAATTGCGTTACGTAGGACAGTAAAAAATTATGAAACAAGATATCAAAACCTTAAAGGCTCTGATCTCGGCTTTTGACGATGCGGATTTTGGCGAGCCAATCCACTCACCCGCGCCCGAGCAGATGCCGCAAAAAACACCGCCCCGCGGAAAGCACCCTCGTATGGGCTTTACCGCAGAGCGTCTTTCCTCGATCCTTGATGGCGTAGAGGAGGGAGACAATCAATACGCTTATGCAGAGATGCTCCGTCTTTCGGACATGGAGTGTGATGGTGTGATGCGTGATTTCGAAAGTCATGATCTGTCGAACAACGCACGCGCGATCAACTGTGAAGTGCATAATATCATTCTTTCAAAAGCGTTTCGCTATGCTGTAACGAAAGACGAGCAATATGGCTATGAGGCAGTCTACGCGCTCAAAAATTATCTTGCCACCTTTGATATTG
>JAFTJB010000139.1 GCA_017456625.1 Clostridia bacterium | reverse complement strand
CACACAATCTCTCGCCAGTGTTAGTGGGTATGAGGAAAAAAGGAAACACCTTTTACCAAGGATAGTTTCCCACTAACACAAAAAATATTAGATTGTGTGACGAGTATATTTTATCACATTTCTGTTGGTTTGTCAATAAAGCTTGATAATTTGACAAAGACAAAATTTGATGTCTTTAATTAAGTTAGTGGTTGCCAAGAAAAAAGGACGATGAATTTTAACAATTCTTCGTCCTTTTTCTGTCGGTAGGTATTATTCAATTTGACACTGCTTTATTGCAGGTACCCGACGCAGATACTTTTTTGACGTCGCGTCTGCGCAAAAACCAAAAAGCTCCAACCCGATGGGGCTGGAGCTTTGGAGCTGGTAATCAGAATCGAACTGATGACCTCGTCATTACCAATGACGTGCTCTACCGACTGAGCCATACCAGCATGTCGACTTGCGACTTTGTTATTATACCAAATGAATTTTGTTTTGTCAATACTTTTTTGAAAAAAAGAAAATAAAATTTTTCAAAAAAGCGAAAAAAGGCGAGAACGGGTGTTGACAATCCCCAAAAAGTATGTTATACTTCTAAAGTAAGAAACGCTATGACGAAGAAGAGTACGCTTTTACGACTCACAGAGAGAGGGCGGTTGGTGCGAGCCCTTGTGTACGAAAAGCCGAAGTCACTTTTGAGCGGTGCGGGTGAAGCCTTGGGTTAGCTCGCGACGGTGGTCCGCCGTTATCGGAATGAAAGTGCGCGCGCGAGCTTCGTGCGCGAAATCAGGTGGTACCGCGTGCTCCACGTCCTGATACGGACGGGGAGTTTTTTTATTTGCAATCAATGATCGGAGGAAAACAAATGGATCAGTACAACGAGCTGCCGAAAACATACGCGCCTGCGGAGTCTGAGGACAAAATTTACAAGAATTGGTGCGAGAAGGGATACTTTACGCCCGACGTAAACAACGACGCGGAGCATTTCTCCGTGGTCATTCCGCCTCCCAACGTAACGGGACAGCTGCATATGGGTCACGCGCTCGACGAGACCCTGCAGGCTATCCGCGTTCGCTACAAGCGTATGCAGGGCTGTAACACCCTTTGGGTCCCCGGCACCGACCACGCAGGCATCGCAACGCAGATCAAGGTCGAGGAGCGTCTGCGCGAGGAAGAGGGACTGACGAGATACGATCTCGGTCGCGAGAAGTTTTTGGAGCGCGTTTGGGATTGGAAGGATAAATATGAGGCGCGCATCACCGATCAGCTCAAAAAGCTGGGTACGTCCTGCGACTGGACCCGTCAGAGATTTACCTTTGACGAGGGCTGCTCCCGCGCGGTTCGTGAGGTGTTCGTCAACCTCTACGACAAGGGACTTATCTATCGCGGTAACCGCATCATCAACTGGTGTCCCAACTGTATCACCGCTCTGTCCGATGCGGAGGTCGAATACTCCGAGCAGGCAGGCTTCTTCTGGCATATCAAATATCCCATCAAGGGCGAGGAGGACGCATACGTTGAGGTCGCTACCACGCGTCCCGAGACCATGTTCGGTGATACCGCCGTCGCGGTCAACCCGAATGATGAAAAGAACGCGCATCTCATTGGCAAAACGCTCATTCTGCCCATGGTCGGCAGAGAGATCCCCGTTGTTGCGGATGAGTACGTTGAGATCGGCTTCGGTACGGGCTGCGTAAAGATAACCCCCGCGCACGACCCCAACGACTTCTTGGTCGGTCAGCGCCACAACCTGCCCGTGATCAAGGTTATGAACGACGATGCCACCATCAACCATTGGGGCGGTAAATACGAGGGAATGGATCGCTATGCGGCAAGAAAAGCACTCGTTGCCGATCTCGAGGCAGAGGGCTATCTCGTCAAGACCGTTCCGCACGCGCACAACGTCGGTAGCTGCTACCGTTGCCGTACCACCGTTGAGCCCATCGCATCGGATCAGTGGTTCGTTAAGATGGAGCCGCTCGCAAAGCCCGCGCTTGAGGTCGTGAAGAACGGTACCGTCAAGTTTGAGCCCGAGCGCTTCTCCAAGATCTACGTCAACTGGATGGAGAACGTCCACGATTGGTGTATCTCCCGTCAGCTTTGGTGGGGTCACCGCATTCCCGCGTTCTACTGCCGTGATTGCGGCGAGATGACCGTCTCCAAGGAGGACATCACCGTTTGCCCCAAGTGCGGCGGCACGCACATCGATCAGGAGAACGACGTCCTCGATACCTGGTTCTCCTCCGCGCTCTGGCCCTTCTCTACGCTCGGATGGCCCGAAAAGACCCCCGATCTGGAGAAATACTATCCCACCAGCGTGTTGGTCACAGGATATGATATCATCTTCTTCTGGGTTGCCCGCATGATCTTCTCGGGACTTGAGCACATGGGCCGCGAGCCCTTCCATACCGTATTTATCCACGGTCTGGTGCGTGACGCGCAGGGAAGAAAGATGTCCAAGTCGCTCGGTAACGGTATTGATCCGCTTGAGGTCATTGACAAATACGGCGCGGACGCGCTTCGCTTTGCGCTCTCCACGGGTAACTCGCCCGGAAACGATATGCGTTTCTCCGACGAGAAGATGGAGGCGGCGCGTAACTTTGCCAACAAGCTTTGGAACGCATCCCGCTTCGTTCGTATGAATCTTACCATCGAAAAGGTGGAGCTTCCCTCCGCAGATAAGCTCGCGGCAGAGGATAAGTGGATCCTGTCGCAGTACAACAAGACCGTGGCGGCTGTCGTCAACGCGCTTGACCACTATGAGGTCGGTGTGGCGCTCGCAGCGATCTACGAGTTTATTTGGGACGTTTACTGCGATTGGTATATCGAATTGACCAAGAGCCGTCTTGCGGACAAGGGCACCGAGGGCAACCTCGTGGCACAGAACGTGCTTTGCTACGTGCTCACGGGTACGCTCAAGATGCTCCATCCCTTCATGCCCTTCATCACCGAGGAGATCTATCAGGCTCTGCCTCACGACGGTGATGCGGAAAGCATCATGATCTCGGAGTATCCCCGTGCAAACGAGGCGCTCGATTTCCCGCGTGAGTCCATGGAGCTCTCCCGTGTCATCGCTGCGATCAAGGCGATCCGTATGCGCCGCAACGAGATGAACGTCGTTCCTTCTCGCCGCGCAAAGGTCTATATTGAGACCAAGTATCCCGAGTCCTTCGGTGAGGGTACCTATCCCTTCTTCGTCCGCCTCGCATCCGCTTCCGAGGTCGAGGTTGCCGCATCCTTCGATGAGCAGATCGTTTCCGCAGATAACGCCGTGCAGATCATTACCGATTCCGCAACCGTCTATCTGCCAATGTCCGATCTTGTCGATACCGAAAAGGAGCGCGCGCGCCTTGAAAATGAGCTCAAAAAGCTCGATGGCGAGATCCTGCGCCTCGAAAAGAAGCTCTCTAACGAGGGATTTGTCGCAAAAGCTCCCGCCGCTGTCGTCGATGCAGAACGTGTCAAGCTTGCAAAATATAAGGAAAACCTCGACGGCGTTAAGGCTGCTCTTGCTAAACTGAAGTGAAGAATAGTTAGATGATAATAATTAGGGGGAACTTTTTGAAAAAAGTTCCCCCTATGACCCCTTCAAAAACTTTAAAAAGTTTTTGATTAATTATCAAAATTATCAGTCTGTACCCCCAACTTTAGTATGGCGGACAGACTTTTATGTTTTGTCTTCGTTCATTTGAATTGCTCCCGCGACCGTTTTGGTACCACCACCCAAAACGGGCACCAACGCAACTTTTATGAGAGTGGAAGAATTTGCTTCGCAAAGTTCGCCCCCCTATAACCCCTTCAAAAACTTTAAAAAGTTTTTGATTAATTATGAAATATGTCAGTCTATACTTCTAACTTTTCCT
>JAFTJB010000015.1 GCA_017456625.1 Clostridia bacterium | reverse complement strand
TACGTCAAGAACGAGCACCCCGACGTGATCATCAACATCGTCGACGCGACCAATCTCTCGCGCAGTCTCTTCTTCACCACACAGCTCCTCGAGCTCGGTATCCCCATGGTCGTCGCGCTCAACAAGGCGGACGTTAACAAGAAGAAGGAAACAAAGATCGATACCAAGGCACTTTCCGAAAAGCTCGGTTGCCCCGTTGTGGAGACCGTCTCCAGCAAGGCACGTGGACTTGAGGAGGTCGTTGCGGCGGCGATCGCCGTTGTCGGCAAGGAGCAGACCGCTCCCTACCTGCAGGGCGATATCGATCTGACCGACAAGAACGTCGTTGTGGAAGCGGACAGACGTCGCTTCTCCTTCGTTGACGGGATCGTCAACGAGGTCGAGACCAGAAAGGTCCTCACCAACGAGCGCAACTTCCAGGATAAGATCGATGCGGTCCTCACCAACAAGTGGGCGGGAATCCCGATCTTCGCCGTCATCATGTTCCTCGTCTTCCAGATCTCCCAGGCATGGCTCGGTCCTTGGATCGCAGAGGGCTACGTCTTCCATGAGGGCGAAGCAAACGAATTCGCGATCCCCGGGCTTGTCACCTTCATCGAGTGGTTCGGTGAATGGGTCGGCGGACTGATGGAGAACGCAAATCCCCTTCTGACCTCCATCGTCGTTGACGGTATCATCGGCGGTGTCGGCGCGGTCGTTGGATTCTTGCCGCTCGTCATGGTCATGTACTTCCTCATCGCGCTCCTTGAGGACTGCGGATACATGGCACGCGCAACCGTCGTGCTCGACCCCATCTTCAAGAAGGTCGGTCTTTCCGGCAAGTCGGTCATTCCCTTCGTCATCGGTACGGGCTGTGCGATCCCCGGCGTTATGGCTTGCCGCACGATCCGCAACGAGCGTGAGCGTCGCGCGACCGCAATGCTCGCCCCCTTTATGCCCTGTGGAGCCAAGCTTCCCGTCATCGCACTCTTCGCGGGCGCGTTCTTCGGTGAGTCCGCATGGGTCGGAACCATGATGTACTTCGTCGGCATCCTTCTCATCTTTGTCTGCGCGCTTCTCATCAACAAGCTCACGGGACACAAGAACAGAAAATCCTTCTTTATCATCGAACTCCCCGAGTACAAGGCTCCCAGCCTTGCAAAGGCGGCACTCTCCATGTGCCAGCGCGGTTGGGCTTACATCGTCAAGGCAGGTACCATCATCCTCGTTTGTAACTTTGTCGTCCAGCTCATGCAGTCCTTCACCTGGAGCTTCACGCTCGCGGAGGGGGCAAGCGACTCGATCCTTGCAACCATCGCAACGCCCTTTGCTTATCTCTTCGCGCCCATCGTGGGTGTCGTTGCATGGCAGCTTGCCGCAGCGGCGATCACGGGCTTTATCGCAAAGGAAAACGTCGTCGGTACGCTCGCGGTTTGCTTCGTAGGTCTTGAGAACCTCATCGATACCGAGGAGCTCGCACTCATGGAGGGTGCAGGTGCCGAGGTCGCGGCTGCGTTCGCGATCACCAAGGTCGCCGCTCTCGCTTACCTCATGTTTAACCTCTTCACCCCCCCCTGCTTTGCGGCGATCGGTGCGATGAACGCAGAGATCAAGAGCAAAAAGTGGCTCTTTGCAGGCATCGGACTCCAGTTTGGTGTCGGCTACTCCGTCGGCTTCCTCGTATACTTCTTCGGCTCTCTCTTCACGGGCGCAGGTCTCGGCTCCGTCTGGATGCCCATCGTCGGTTGGGTCATCGTTGGCGGCTTCGCGGCGATCCTTGCGGCTCTGATCATTAAGAAGAACCGCGAGCTGAAGGCAGAATACGCCCTCAAAGCAGAGAAAAAGGCAAAGGAAAAGATCAACGCATAATAAATTGAAAAGGAGATGATGTTATGATTACGGACATCATTGTAATTGCCGTGATCCTTCTGATCGTCGGCGCCGCATCGGCTTACATCATCAAAGCCAAGAAAAGCGGCAAAAAGTGCATCGGATGCCCCGACAGCTGCTCCTGCTCCGCAAAGAGCAAGAAAGCAGAGGACGGCACCTGCGGCTCCTGCTGCAATTGCGGCAAAGAAAGCAATTAAACAACAAGCCCCCGACGGCACAGTACCGTCGGGGGCGCTTTTTGTAAAGTATCACATATCAAAATATTTCATCGAATTATTAAAGCAGATATCACGCACAACGGAACCGACAAGCTCCATATCTGCGGTCATCTCGCCGTTCTCAATGAGCGTGCCGAGGTAATTGCAGAGGATGCGGCGGAAATAGTGGTGTCTCGGGTAGGACAGGAGCGAGCGGCTGTCGGTCAGCATGCCGACGAATGCCGCGAGGTGTCCCGTGGAGGTCAAATCGTCGATGTGACGCTCCATTCCCACCTTGTTATCAAGGAACCACCATGCGGGACCGTATTGGATCTTTCCCTTCGCCTCGTTCGTCTGGAAGCAGCCAAGCAGGGTCATGAGCTCGGCGTTCATCTTGGGATTGAGGTTAAAGAGGATCAGCTTGGGCAGCGCATCCTCGGAGTTGAGGCGATCCATGAGTCGGGAGAGCTTGGAGATGCTGTTGCGATCCGAAATGCTGTCAAAGCCCGTATCGAGTCCAAGCTTTGCAAGCATCTTGGCGTTGTTGTTACGCATCGCGCCAAGGTGCAATTCGGTCGCCACGTTGTACTTTGCGTACAGCTTCATGAGCGAGTAGGTCAGATAGCCCTTGAAGATATCGATCTCCTCGGCGGTCGGCTTCGCGCCGTCCAGAACCGCGCGCAATACGCGATCCGCCTCTGCTGCATCGGGAATATCGCAAACATACTCGACCGCGATATCACTCGCGCGTGCACCAACCTTCAAAAATGCCTGCAAGCGCGCCTCCAGTGCCGCCTCCAGATCGGTAATCCCCTTGATCGGGTGCGTCAGTGCCTCCAATTTCCCAAGGAAGGTCAGATACTGCGGCGCCTCAATGTTCATGATCTTGTCCGCACGGAACGCGGGAGCCACACGGAACTGATATCCCTTCTTTGCGATCTCCTCAAAAACGGTCAGATCGTCAAATACCTCGTTGGTGGTAAAAAGTGCTGCAACGTTCGAGCCCTCGATGAGCGACTGCGGTGTAATGTTGTTCTTGCGGATATAGTCGTTGCACTGCTCCCAGATCGCCTCTGCATTTGCCTCGTTGATCTCAAGCTCGCAGCCGAAATACTCCTTGAGCTCGACCTGCGACCAATGATAGAGCGGATTGCCGAACGCGGTACCCAGCACGCGGCAGTAGGTCAAAAACTTCTCGCGGTTGGACTTGTTTCCCGTAATATATTCCTCGTCCGCGCCATAGTTGCGCATAAGTCTCCACTTGTAGTGGTCTCCCGCCAACCAGATCTCATAAATATCCGAAAAGGGCTTGTTCTCAAGGATCTGTCTCTCGGGCAGATGGCAATGGTAATCAAAGATCGGCATATCCTTGGCGTAGTTGAAATACAACGCCTCCGCCGTCCGATTTTTCAGCAAAAAGTTGTTCTGAATGTAGCTCATTGTATATCTCCTATTTTGATTTTTTATCTTTCCCAGCCGAGCTTGGCTACTTCCGCGTTGATGGTATCCCATACGAGATCGGCACACCACCAATGCTCACGCGGTGTTACCACCATGCGGCACCGATCCGCCACTCCCGCGCGTGCATAGATCCGCTCCAGCGTCGCGTACCCCTCCCTGACACCGCAGATCGGGAAAATAGGGTCCTTTTCACCCGCGATCACCGCGATCGGTCTCGGGGCGATAAGACAGGAAAGATCCTGCATCTCAAAATAGCGGTACGCGTTTGGGATGTAGTTACAGGAGCAATGGAACATATCCAGGATCGACGCCTTGTAGGTGCAGAACGCACAGCTTGGCACCGCGAGCTTGATGCGCTCGTCGTAGCAAGCCGCATAGTAGCTTGCCGTTCCGCCACCCGAATTGCCCGTTACAAGGATCTGCTCGGTGTTGCATACGGGGAAATGATCGCGCAAAACGTCAATCGCGCAATGGATATCCCACACACGCTCGCCCAGCACCGTTCTGCCGAGCATGAGCGCGGTCATTGCGGTATAGAGGCACATCTTCGCATCACGCGGCTTCTCGGTCGGTCGGCGCTCGCCCATGCCCCTCTGCTCGATGCAGAGCGCGGCATAGCCGTTCTCCACCGCCTGAAGACCAAACGCGCCGCGCGGCTGATAATTGGTATCGTACTCGGGAAATTTGATCTCACCGATGGAGTTGTGAAAGCCCGTGGAGTGTCCCTGTAGGGTAATGGCAACGGGATACTGCCTCCTGCCCGTATCGGGCACGAGCAGATAGCACGGCACGCGCGTACCGACCTCACTCGCAAAGGTAAAGCGCGTGAGGGTATATCCGTCCTTTTTCTCCTCAAATTCAATTTCAAGTGCGGGCGCGCGAGCGTTCTTTTCGATCTCGTAAAGCCCCGTAAGGCTCATGAATTTGTCGCGGATCTCTGCCTTCCATCGGTCAAAATCCACGCCCTCGTCAAATGCGAGCTCCTGCTTGATCCGTTCGTTCAAAATATCGTGGCAAGGTTCCATAGTTCGTCTCCTTTTCGACCATTATATCACACCGGAAGAAAAAAATCAAGTATTTTAAAAATTCAGGCAATCGGAGGCTAGGCAAACGATCTCTCGCTTGTGATCGTGAACGCTGTCAAAGGTGATGTGACTGCCGCCCCAAGCAAATCTCGCGTGCAGGTCGCAACGGAAATCCCCGCGGATATCCAAGGGACTGTAGGACTCCGCCAAAACACGCATGGTGTCGCTCACCAGGCTGTACGCCAAAAGCTGACGGTAATTGTCAATGGGATAGCTGTCTCCGATGATGTAATTTCCATCGGGGGAGAGGGAGCAATGGATGTCGCGCACATAGCTTCCGTCCCCGAAAAATGGCGCGTCGTAACGCTTCCACGCACCCGTGAGAACGTTGACCAGATACATTCCGTATCTGCCCTCAATTTCACAGTAGATCAAAAGCTCCTCGTCGTTCTTCCAATAATAGTGGGAGAACATACCCGCAGGCAGAACGGTATGCAAATTCCCCGCTCTGTCGCCAACCATCAAGGAGGTTTTCCATTTCAGCTTGCCGTTGATCGGCTCGGGGAAGCTGCGGAAGAGCATGACGTAGCGATCGGAATTGGGCGAGAAGGTAATGTGATTGATCAGGACCTTCTTCCCCTCTTCCAAGCCCGAGATCGGTGCCATTTGCTCATACGTCGCGATCAGCTCGCTCTTCCCCGTCTCCATATCGGTAAGGAAAATGCCGTCGTCGGCAGGTGCGCAAACGTCCGCGCCCGCATCGACAAAGCCCGCGTAGCCGTAGCCGGGGCGAAAATCAAAGATCCTGCCGAAGTTGACGGCAATGCCCCATTTTCCGTCGGGAGAGATGCACGCGGTGGCACGGTCGGTATATTTCTTCTCCCCTGTCTTGAAGTTGTGCGTAACGGTCGAAAACTTGCCATCCTCGCAGACGTTGTAATAGACCGTATCGTCAAGATAAGGGTGATATTGCAGCATCGCACCCTGCTGGAAGTTCCACGCGGTGGTCTCGGCGATCTTGACAAATGCCCCATCCTCAAGATAGCCGATCTCGCAGACGTCCTCCGCCGTTGGAATACGGTCAATAAACGTCACACGGTGGCATAGGTGTCGGGGATTGCGTCCCGTTCCCGTCGCACGCATATCGTAATACGCGAAAAAATAATGGTATCCGTCATCCGGGGTAATGATCTTCATCTCCGATGCGGTATGATTGATCAGTGTTTCCATAAAATTCTCCAATTCATCAAAGCGTTACGCCGTCCTTGAAGATCGAGATCTCCGAGAAGCCGTTTTGCTCGTTCTTGGTCTCCTCACCCGATGCGACCGACAAAACGTATTCCAAAAGTGCGTCGGTCAGCACCTCCATCGGCGTGCCGTCCAGCACGGGGGAGGCGTCAAAGTCGATCCAGCCCGCCTTCCGCTCGGCAAGCGCGCGGTTGGTCGAGATCTTGACCGTGGGCACAGCAGAGCCGAGAGGTGTGCCTCTGCCCGTGGTAAAGAGGATGATGTGAACCCCCGCCGCCATGAGGTTGGTGACTGCCACGATATCGTTACCGGGGCCATTCAGGAGAGAGAGTCCGTTTTTGGTCAGTCTGTCGCCGTAATCGAGCACGTCCACAACGGGAGAAAGTCCTCCCTTTTGCACGCATCCGAGCGATTTTTCCTCCAGCGTGGTAATGCCACCCGCCTTATTTCCGGGCGAGGGATTTTCGTAGATCACCTGTCCGTGGCGTGTGAAATAATCCTTGAAATCGTTGATGAGCGATACGGTCTTGTCAAACACCTCGCGCGAGACGCAACGCTCCATCAAAAGATGCTCGGCACCGAACATCTCGGGCACCTCGGTGAGCACGCAGCTCCCGCCGTAAGAAATGAGACGGTCGGAGAGGCTTCCCACCAGAGGGTTGGCGGAAATGCCGCTGTAGCCGTCGCTACCGCCGCATTTGAGCCCCAAGCGAAGCCTTGCGATCGGCACGGGGATGCGCTTGAAGGTATCAGCATACGCCTGCAATTCCCCGACGATCCGCACGCCCTCCTCGATCTCGTCGGGAACGTCCTGACAGTTGAGAAATCTCACGCGTCTTTCGTCGTATTCCCCGAGCACGCGCTGAAATTCCCCAATGTTGTTGTTTTCACATCCCAGCCCCAAAACGAGCACGCCGCCCGCGTTGGGATGGTTGACCATACCGCGCAGAATGAGCTGAGTGATGTGATGGTCGCCGCCGAGCTGGGAGCAGCCGAAGGGGTGCGCGAAGCACTTCGCGCCCGTTCTTTTTGCGATCGCCTCCGCCGCCTTGTTGACACAGCCGACCGTATTGACGATCCAAACCTCGTTGCGGATCCCCACGTCGCCGTTCTCGCGAACGTAGCCCATAAAGGTTCTGTCGCTCTCAACGCGCGCAAGTCCGTAGTCCTTGTAGCGATAGGTGTATTCGAGATTGCCCGCGAGATTGGTCTTGACGTTGTGGGTATGCACGTGATCTCCCACGGCGATATCCACTGTCGCGTGACCGATGGGAGAGCCGTATTTGATGACGTTCTCGCCTGCCGCAATCGGCTTTAATGCGTATTTGTGTCCGTCCGCGCGGACCTCTACGTTATCAAGCTTATGAATTTGCATAGGCTTCCACCTCGGGGATCAGCGCGGAAAGGTCCTCGCCCCAGAGCTCACGATTGGAAAGGATCTCGGCAACGCTCGCCGTCTTCATGTACTCCATGACCTCGGGCGTGTCGTTGGGAGTCCCCTTCTTATAGAACTCAATGAGCTTTGCAAAGGAGAAGAGCAGATGCGGGGGCTTCTTGCCGAATTTTCTGACGTAATCGAGAATGGAGGGCAGGACGCGCACGCGGAACTTGCTCACGGAGTTGAGCGCGATGGAGGAAAGATAATGCTTGATGTAGGGGTTGTTGAAGCGCACCAGCACGCTCTCGGCGTACGCGGTCAGCTCCTCGTGCGACATATCGAGCGAGGGGATGATCTCCTCAAAGAGGCAAGCGTCGAGAAAATCGTGCATGGTCTTGTCCTCAATGCAGGACTTGACGGTCTCCAGCCCCGAGAGAAGCGCGTAGGGTACCATGGAGGTGTGCGCGCCGTTGAGGATGCGTACCTTTCTCGTGCGGTATCTCTCAAGCTCGTTTTTCGTAACGATGACGTTCAGCCCCGCCTTCGAGAAGGGCATCTCCTTTTCAATATCATATTCGGTCTCAATGACCCACAGATGGAAGAACTCGGAGGTGTTGACCATCTTGTCCTCATAGCCGAGGTCGAGTGCCTCATCCTTGGGATATCCCGTGCTGATGCGGTCGACGAGCGTATTGCAGAATACGTTCTCGCGCTCTACCCAAGCCGCAAACGCATCACCGAGTCCCCAAAGCTCCGCGTACTGCAAAACCGTCCTTTTGAGGTTGTTTCCGTTGCGGTCGATCAGCTCGCAGGGGAGCAGGATAAAGCCGCCAAGCCCCAATTCAAAGCGGCGCTTGAGGAGCAGGGTGAGCTTTGCGGGAAAGCTTGCGGGGGGCGTATCGGTCATTTTGCAGGCAGGATCGAACACGATGCCCGCCTCGGTGGTATTGGAAATGATAAAGCGCGCGTCCGGATTTCCCGCCAGCGCAAGATAGCCCGCAAAATCCTCGTAGGGCTTGACACAGCGCTCGATGACGTCGATGCAGGTCTTTTCCACACCCTCCGCGCCGCGAATGATGTGCGTATAATTGCAATTCTGCGCCGTGAGCAGATCGCAAAGTCCGTTTTCAATGGGCTGTACCACAACGACGTTGCCGTTAAAGTCTGTCGTCTCGTTCATTTTTTGGATCATCCAATCGGCAAAGCCTCGCAAAAAGCCTCCCTCACCGAACTGAATGACCTTCACGGGTCTTGCCGTTTTGCTTGTCGTAATGCCTTTCATGCTTCTATCTCCTTTTTGAATTGCTCATAGAGCCTTTTGACGGTATGATATGCGATCTTGGGATTTCGGTATTCGTCCAGAATTCCCTTGTTGTTAAAGGTTCTCGCGCGGTCACGTCCCGCCTCAAGCGAGGTACGGGTGTTGCAGAACTGCCAAACGTAGAAGCCCTCGACCGCAGGATCGTCGTGGAAGAGCCGCAGGCAGTGCTCCAGAACGTCGGACTGATATTCCTCGCTCCAACGAATGCGGTCAAAGTGATCGTGGCATCCGTAGAGCGCGCCGGCTCCGAATTCGCTCATGATCACGGGCTTGTCACTCATGCCGAGAGCCGCCCGTCTCGCGCGGAAGTTCTCAAGGAAGCCCTCCCAATCGGGTGCGCCGCCGACCGAGGTCTGATCGTACCAGCCGTAATACATATTGAGGCTGATGATATCCGAAAACGCAAAGCAGATATCGTTCATCGGATGATTGGAGGCGTGCGTGATGAGTCGGTTACCGCCCGCCTCGCGCAAAAACGAATAATAGCGCTCGGTCATTGCGTAGGCGTTCTCGGTCTCGGACTTGATCTCATTGTGCATACCCCAAATAATGATGGAGGGGTGGTTGTAATAATCTCTCACCATCTCGCGGTGCATCGCAAGTCCGCGCGCAACAACCGTGGGATCGCCCAACGTCTCCTCGGAAAATCCAACGCCCCAGATCGGCACCTCACTCCAGAAGAGCATACCGCGCTCGTCGAGCAGATCGACAAAATACTTGGCGTTGGGATAGTGTGAGCCGCGCACCGTATTGCAGCCGAGATCGAGCATGATATCGATATCGCGCTTCATGAGATTTTTCGGGAAGGCAAATCCAAAGCCCGGGTAGTCCTCGTGTCTGTTGACACCGCGCAGCTCCACACGACGGCCGTTGAGCAAAATCCTCCCTTCCCCGACCTCGACCAAACGGAAGCCCGTGCGATCGATCAGATCGTCTGTATCGGTCGAAGCCGTGACCGTATAAAGCGTCGGCTCCTCACAGCTCCAAAGCTTGATATCCTTCATCTCCACGCCATCCGTCGTCAGCGAGAGTGCCTCGCCCGCACCAAGCGTGATGCTTCCGTCGAAGATCAGCTTTTCCCCAACCGACACCGCAACGCGAGAGGTCGTCTCCCTCTCATCCGCGTTGCAGAGCGACAGCACCGCCCTCACGGTAGCCGTCGAAAGATCGTCGGAGAGCGTATAGGTCAGGTGATTGTTCAATACGCAAATGCCTTCAAGCGTCTCTACCCACACGTCACGCGCAATACCGCCAAAGTTGTACCAATCCACGCGCTTCTGCGGAATGGACTGCGCGTCAAATCGGCTGTCCGCGCGCACGGTGAGGGTATGCTCGCCCGCCTTCACGTCGCGCACAATAAAATCGAACGCGGTAAAGCCACCGTAATGCGAGCCGAGCCTTTCTCCGTCCAGCCACACGTCCGCCGCCGTCATCACACTCTCAAACACGAAGCGAAGCGTGCCGCCTGCCGTATAGAATTGACGCTCATACCATGCCGCACCCTCGTATTGCAAAAGTCCGACCTCGTTGTTCCAAAGCGTAGGAACCGAAACGCTCTCGCCCGCGGGCAGACCGTTCTGCCACCCCTCCGCCTCACCGAGGTCGCAGGGATCGGTCAAAAATTTCCACGCCCCGCCAAGATCCGCGACTCTGCGGACACGGTGTTCGTCAAAGCTTCTTTTCATCGTTAGTCACCTCATCAAAACAGTTTTCATCTTCATTATAGCAGACCGCACCAAAAATACAATAGTCAATTGTACGAATAATTGTCAAATCGTTCAATTGTTTCCGCTTTTTTTGTTGTTTTTTTATTTTTTTGTTGAAAATCATTCAAGCATGTGCTATGATAGAGACAGAAAGAGAGGCGATTTTATGAGCGTTTATCTGGATACAAACGGCTTTGGTACCGAATGGAACGGGCTGACCACAGACCGATACGAGGGCTACCTGCCGCGCATGACCGACTATCATATGCACGACTACTACGAGATCAGCCTGATCATATCGGGCAACGTGCGCGTGCTTTTGCCCGGGCTTGCCGAGAGCAGCACGGAGAGCCGATTGGTGCTCATGCGCCCACGCACACCGCATTTCATCGTATGTGAGCCGAATATGCTCTACAAGCGGCGCAACATTCTGTTTTCGGGAGACTTCATTGCCAATTACGTCCCCGAATGGCAAAGACTGCTCTCTGTGTTTGGCAAGGACGGAACGGTGCAGCACATCAGCGATGGGGAGTGCGCGGAATACGTGGAGCTGACCGAAAAGCTGGAACGCGAGACGGATCCGTTTCGGCAACGGCTGCTTCTGTTGATGTTTCTTTCGCTTCTGGCAGACCGCATGGAGGAAACGGGCAAGATCACCGAGCCTCCCGCGCACGTCACGGGTGCGCTTTTGCACATTACCGAGCACTATGCCGAGCGGATCGTTGCCTCCGAGCTTGCCTGGCGACTGGGGGTTGGGCGGACGACACTCATGACCTCCTTCAAGAGATACACGGGAACGACGGTCAACGAATACGTATTGCAATGTCGCATCAAGAACGCTGTCAGACTTCTGCGAGGCGGCATGACCGAGCAGCAGACAGCGGAGGCGTGCGGCTTCTCGGATGCCTGCAATCTCATCCGCTCATTCAAGCGTTGCTTCCAAATGACCCCAAAGCAGTATCTCGCGGCAAACGGTTGACGCACTTTGTTCGCACAACCACTTTTGAAGGTTTTTGATTGACCTTTTTTCAAAAAGGTCACGCAGGTGGAGGGCGCGAAGCCCTCCTCGCGCGTCGCAACGCGCGAAATCCACCTACCCTTCAAAAAGCGCCACGAAAGGGGTGAATTTCGGCAACGCCGAAAGAGGGGAAAACACACAAGTGGGGGTTTTCCCCTAAATCACAAAACAAAACAGATACGCAATTCTTCAATCTGTAAAATATTCTTATCCCCCTATTGAAAAATCCGTTTTTATCTGTTATAATTAGAAGATGTAAAAGAAAAATTCCGATTTTCGGTTGAAAGGAATCCAAGCAACATGAGTGAAAAGCTTTCCACACAGCCCTACAAGGGCACGCGTGACTTCTATCCGCAGGAGATGCGCCTGCGCAATTGGTTCTTCGGCGTGATCCGTGACGTCCTCGAGCGTTCCGCGTTCGACGAGTACAACGGTCCCATGCTCGAGTCCCTTGACGTTTATGCCGCAAAAAGCGGCGACGAGCTTGCAAAGGAGCAGACCTACCACTTTACCGACCGCGGCGGTCGCGACCTCGCGATCCGTCCCGAGATGACCCCCTCCGTTGCCCGCATGGTCGCAGGCAAGATGGGCGAGCTCAATTTCCCTCTCAAGTGGTTCTCCATCCCCAATATGTACCGCTATGAGCGTCCCCAGCGCGGCAGACTCCGCGAGTTCTGGCAGCTCAACGTCGACATCTTCGGCTGCGACGGCTTCGAGGCAGATCTCGAGATCATCACCAGCGCCATCAACATCATGTGCGCTTACGGTGCGGACGAGTCCATGTTCACCGTCCACATCAACAACCGCCGCTTCTTCAACGACGTAGTCGCCACCATCGCCAAGACCGATGCAGAGGGCAGCCGCAAGGTATCCAAGGTCGTTGACAAGAAGAACAAGATCCCGCGCGAGGCATATGAAAAAGAGATGCACGAGTTGGGACTCGACGACGAGCAGATCGCACGCATCGATGCGCTCTACACCATGTCCGTTGAGGAGGCGACCGCCATCTGCCCCGATTCCGTCGGCTCTGCAGAGCTTCGTTCTCTCTTTGACGTACTCAAAAAGACGGGACTCGACCGCTACTGTATGTTCGACTTCGGCATCATTCGCGGACTCGATTACTATACGGGCACCGTATTTGAGGTGTTCGACAACGCGCCCGAAAACAACCGCGCTATGTTCGGCGGCGGCAGATACGACAACCTCGTCGGTCTGTTTGTCAAGAACGCAAAAATCTCGGGCGTTGGCTACGGCATGGGCGACGTGACGCTGGAAAACTTCCTCGTCACCCACAAGCTCGTTCCCGAGACCTTTGGCGACGGTGTCAAGGTGCTCGTCACGCGCTTCGACGACGTTCCCTATGAATCCTACACCGCGCTTGTGGACACGCTCCGCAACGCAGGTATCACCGCTTCCATCTACCTCGGACAAAAGAAATTCGGCAAGCAGATCGATTTCGCCGTCAAGGAGGGCTACTCCCACGTTGTGATCATGGGTGGCTCGGAGGCAGAGCGCGGCGTCGTTCGCATTAAAAATCTCGCAACACGTGAGGAGACCGAGGTTCCCCAAGATCAACTCACCGCGCAGTTCTGACAAGCATTTGCCCCTTATTTTCAACACAGGAGGCTATTTATGGAACGCTTTTCGTTTCCGTCCTCGGACCAAGTGACCGAGCTGGCGGCATATCGCTTCGTCCCCGAAAATCCCCGCGCCATGGTGCAGATCTCGCACGGTATGTGTGAGTATTTCGGTCGCTACATCCCGTTTGCGGAGTATCTTGCAGCCTTGGGCTTTCTGGTGTTCGGGCATGACCATCTCGGTCACGGCAACACCGCAAAAAGGGCGGAGGATCGCGGCTTTACCGCAGAGGGAGGCGGTGCAAACTACCTTGTGGAGGACGTGCATAATCTCTCCATGCACATGAAGGAGCAATACCCCGCACTTCCGCTCGTTCTGTTCGGACACAGCATGGGATCTTTCATCGCGCGCGAGGTGACCGCGCGCTACGGCGAGGACTATACCGCCGCGATCTATTGCGGAACGGGCGGTCCCGAGGCTCCCGCAGGACTCGGCAGGATGCTTGCAAGCCTGCTCATGATCATCTACGGAGAGCATCACCGCTCCCCCTTCCTCAAGCGTGTCTCCTTTATGGGCTACAATAAAAAATTCGGCAAGGGCTGTGACGTGAACGCATGGCTCACGCGCGACACCGCAACGGTCGCGCGCTACAAGGACGACGAGCTCTGCTCCTTCGTCTTTACCCTCCGCGCCTATCACGATCTCTTTACCCTCGTACAAACGGTATCCAAAAAGGATTGGGCAACAAGGCTCCCAAAGACGCTCCCTCTGCTCGTTGTGAGCGGTGAGGACGATCCCGTCGGCGGCAACGGTCGCGGCGTGCGCACGGTGGGAGAGCGACTTAAGGCAGCGGAGATCGCAGATCTCTCGGTGGTCCTCTACCCCGAAATGCGTCATGAGATCCTCAACGAGATCGACAAAGAAACCGTATGGAAGGAAATTGCACAATGGATCGAAAAGAGACTACCTTCGCAGATCTGAAGCAAACGGCGGGACGTGTGCTCGGCGTGGATTTCGGTGACACCCGCACGGGGCTTGCCGTGTCGGATATCAGCCGTTTTCTTGCATCGGGCATTGGCTACGTCTCCCCCGGCGGCATCGAAAAAACCGCAAATAAGGTCGCAGAGATCGCGCGCGAGCAAAAGGTCGGTGCAATCGTCGTCGGGCTTCCCAAAAACATGGACGGCTCCGAGGGCTTTCGCGCCGAGCGATGCCGTGAGTTCGCGGACCTGCTCCGTGACCGTCTCGAGGGCATCCCGATCGTGATGATGGACGAGCGTCTGACCACCGTGAGTGCCTCTCGCTATCTCAATGAGACCAACACACGTGGCGCAAAGCGCAAGGGCGTGATCGATACGCTCTCCGCGCAGATCATTCTGCAAAACGCGCTCGACCGCCTCAAATACTGACCGCTTTGTTTCTCACCCCAATAATAAAGAAAGGAAGCAAGCAACATGGCAAGAAGCCGCGCACCGCGGATCATTCGGCATATCCTCAAATTGCTCCTTGTTCTGATCATCCTCGTCGTCTCGGGTCTTCTGTTCTGGCGTGTCTGCGCCTCCGAGGACTATGAGATCACCAAGGGGATCACAGTCAACGAGCAGGTCAAGGCTGCCTACGCCGAGTATGGAGACGGGCTGATCCTGCAATATCAAAAGGATCGCGCCACCATCACCAAGGCAGAAAAGAACTATGGCTATTTCTCGGTCGTGGAGTACGTCTACCTCCCGCAGATCAAGCAGCTCCAGCTCGTGTTCCGCTATAACAACAGCACGCTCGAGCATCTCAAGGCTGACTACGCGCTCTCCGAAATTCCTAACCGTGAGACGGATCTCTACGATCTGACCCTCACTCTCACCACCGACCTGACCCCCGAGGATCCATCCGATAATCTGCAACAGGACAAGCTCCAATCCCATCGCATCCATGCATCAAGCGAGCCTGTCCGCGAAACTACCACACTCTATAATTACCGACGCTATACCTTTGATAACGTCGATATTAAACCCGAGACCGTCGGTGTCTTCCTCGATATCTACTACGTCGGTGACGTCAACTATGACCTCGATGCCTACGGTACCCTCCTCCTCTATGACCGTTCCGCTCCCTGGGTCCCCTATGAGCTCTCCTCCGATGAGCTGAAAAGGTTAAAAGGAGAATGATAGACCTTGGAGAGGAGGGGGACTTTTGAACAAGTCCCCCTCCTCTCCAAACCTCTCCACCCTTCAAAACATTACCAAACAAAAGATAGAACCCGTTCCTATGGATCGGGTTCTATCTTTTGGCAAAGCCCTCTCATGTTGAGAGGACTTTGCAAAATTGCCAACCACTCTCGGAGAGTGGTTGGCATAAAAAGAGCGGATACCGT
>JAFTJB010000138.1 GCA_017456625.1 Clostridia bacterium | reverse complement strand
CTCAAGGCAGTGGGTGCCATGGCGGCGCTGCTGAAGGACGCGATCAAGCCCAATCTTGTGCAGACGCTTGAGGGAACGCCCGCGCTCGTGCACGGCGGACCCTTTGCCAACATCGCACACGGCTGTAACTCGGTCATCGCGACCAAGATGGCAATGAAGATGGCAGATTACGCCATCACCGAGGCAGGCTTTGGCGCAGACCTCGGAGCGGAGAAGTTCCTCGATATCAAGTGCCGTATGGCAGGTCTTACGCCTTCCGCAGTTGTTGTCGTTGCGACCGTTCGCGCGCTCAAGATGCACGGCGGACTTCCCAAGACCGAGCTGGGCGCGGAGAACCTCGAGGCACTTGAAGAGGGTATTCCGAACCTCCTCCGTCACGTTTCCAATATCACGGACGTTTATAAGCTTCCTTGCGTGGTAGCGGTCAACCGTTTCCCGACCGATACCGATGCGGAGATCGAGCTTGTGATTGAAAAATGCAAGGCACTTGGCGTCAACGTCGTTCTTTCCACTGTTTGGGCAGAGGGCGGCAAGGGCGGTATGGCACTTGCAGAGGAGGTCGTTAAGCTTTGCGAGAAGCCCAATGATTTCTCCTTCTCCTATGAGCTCGAGGGAACGATCGAGGATAAGATCCGCGCGATCGTGACACGTGTCTACCGTGGTAACGATATCGTTATCGCTCCGCAGGCGAAAAAGCAGATCGCGCAGCTCACAGCACTCGGCTTTGATAAGCTGCCCGTATGTATGGCGAAAACGCAGTACAGCTTCTCCGACGATGCGACCAAGCTTGGCGCGCCCGAGGGCTTTACCGTCACCGTTCGCAACGTCAAGGTTTCCGCAGGCGCGGGCTTTGTGGTTGCGCTCACGGGTGACATCATGACCATGCCCGGACTTCCCAAGGTTCCCGCGGCAGAGAAGATCGACGTCGACGAGGACGGAAGGATCACCGGTCTGTTCTGATATAATTAATGGTAGGAAGGGAGAATACCTCTCAAAAAAGAGGCATTTCTCCCTTCCTACGTTTCTTTTTCGGGATTTTTGAAGAAAGGGAAGGCGCGTTTCTTTTGTTTTAAAAATATGAAGAAAATATTGCATAAATTTGTCGAAAGTAGTTGACAAGGCAATTTTTTTGTGTTATGATATACAGGTATTGAATTGAATATCCCGCTTAACACGGTCAGGAAAGTGACGGTGCGCCGTCTGCCGAAGGAGTAATACTCTCAGGAATTCTCAAAGGGAATAGGACTAATCGTGCAGGGAACTCTGGAGAAGCCCGAAAGGGTGCCGAAGGTGCAAGGCGCAAGCCGAATCTCTCAGGCAAAAGGACAGAGAACAATTTTTTGTACGGGCAGAATTGCGCGTGCGCCTGTTCGTTTTTTGTTTTCTCCGGAGCGGTTTTGCCGCTTCTTTTTTGTTTTGGTTTGGTCGGTATATTCGTTCAAAAAATTTTTTTAATCATCAGAAAGGATGAAAAAAGTATGCAAGAAGCACTGTTAAACATCGTTAATACAGTCAATACCTACCTTTCGGATTACATTCTGTTGATCCTTTTGGTCGGCGTTGGTCTGTATTTCACCATTCGAACCCGTTTCGTTCAGGTTCGCTGCTTTGGCGAGGGCATGAAGCGCGTGTTCGGAGGTATGAAGCTCAATGGTGAGAAGCACGGCAAGTCGGGTATGTCCTCCTTCCAGGCTCTCGCAACCGCCATATCGGCACAGGTCGGTACGGGTAACATCGTCGGTGCCTGCGGCGCGATCCTCGTCGGTGGTCCCGGCGCGATCTTCTGGATGTGGATCATCGCCTTCTTCGGAATGGCAACCATCTATGCCGAGGCAGTTTTGGCACAGAAGACCAAGACGACGACCGAGGATGGAGAAGCGACCGGTGGTCCCGTTTACTACATTCGCACCGCATTCAAGGGCAAGTTCGGTAAGATCCTTGCAGGCTTCTTTGCAGTTGCGGTTATCCTCGCGCTTGGCTTTATGGGTGCAATGGTACAGTCCAACTCCATCGGTGAGTCCTTCAATACCGCGTTTGGTATTCCCGCATGGGTAATGGGTCTGATCGTAGCGGCAATCGCAGGTCTGATCTTCTTGGGCGGTATTCAGCGTATCGCTTCGGTTTCCGAGAAGATCGTTCCCGTTATGGCTTGCCTCTATATCATCGGTTCCTTGATCGTTATTTTTGCAAACGTCACCAAGATTCCCGAGGCGTTTGGCATGATCTTTAAGTACGCGTTCAATCCGACCGCAGTTGTTGGTGGTAGCATCGGTTTCGCGATCAAGCAGGCGATCAGCCAGGGTGCAAAGCGCGGTCTGTTCTCCAATGAGGCAGGTATGGGTTCCACACCTCACGCGCATGCAGTTGCAAAGGTTGACAAGCCTCACGATCAGGGTGTCGTTGCAATGATCGGTGTCTTCATCGATACCTTCATCGTTCTCACCATGACCGCACTTGTCGTTATCGTAACCCTTTACACCGCGGGTGGACCTCTGCACGGTGGTAATACCGAGATCCTTGCAGGACTTAGCGGCTTGACCAAGACCAACCTCGCACAGACCGCGTTCGGTACCGTATTTGGAGAAAATGTGGGTAATATCTTTGTTGCAGTCTGCTTACTGTTCTTCGCGTTTTCCACGATTATCGGTTGGTACTTCTTCGGTAAGCAGAACATGCTCTACCTCTTCGGTAAAAAGTCTGTCGTTCCTTACACCATTCTTAGCATGGTCTTCATTGTTCTGGGTACCATTGCAGGTAACGACCTCGTTTGGGCGCTCACCGATATGTTCAACCAGCTCATGGTCATTCCCAACGCACTCGCCCTCGTCGTGCTCGGCGGTGCTGTTGCGGCAACTGCCAAGGCTGTGACCCGTAAGAAGAAAGATAAATAACTATAAAAGCATAGGGAGAGGAACGAGTTTCCTCTCCCTACGCTTATCTTATAAAAAAGACGCCTCAACCGAGTCCTTTCGGGAGGCGTCTTTTTTTGTGGTAAGAAGTGACTGATTATACGTCGATGTCCTTCATATAGCGGTGACCGTTTTCGGTAATGAACTGCTTACGCGCGGGGAGATTATCGCCAAGGAGTGTATCGAAGATGATCTCCGTTTTTGCGGCATCTGCAGGGGAGACCGAGATGAGACGGCGCGTTTCGGGGTTCATGGTGGTTTGCCACATCATTTCAGGCTGGTTTTCACCCAGACCCTTTGAGCGTTGGAGGGTGTATTTTTTTCCTTCCAGTTTTTTGAGAATTTCGTTTTTCTCAAACTCGTCGTAGGCAAAGTAGGTGTCGTCCTTCACGGTGATCTCAAAGAGCGGAGATTCCGCGATGAACACCTTGTGCTCCGCGAGCAGGGTGGGGAGGAGTCGGTAGAAGAGGGTGAGGAGTAGGGTGCGAATTTGGAAGCCGTCCTCGTCCGCATCGGTACAGATGATGATCTTGGACCAACGGAGATTTGCAAGATTGAAGGTTGCGATATCCTTGTTCTTGCCGCCCTTGATCTCCACACCGCAGCCGATGACCTTGAGCAGATTGGTAATGATCTCATTCTTAAAGATCTTGTCGTAGTCGCTCTTGAGGCAGTTGAGCGTCTTACCGCGGACGGGGATGATCGCCTGGAATTCAGCGTTTCGTCCCAGCTTACAGGAGCCTAATGCAGAGTCACCCTCCACGATATAAAGCTCTGCGACGTTGGGGTCCTTACTGCGGCAGTTGACAAACTTGTCCACGCGGTTTGCGGCATCGATCGAGCCGGAGAGCTTGGTCTTGACGTCGGAGCGTGCCTTTTCCGCGGATTCACGGCTGCGTTTGTTGATGAGCACCTGATTTGCAAGGATTTCCGCATCGCGAGGATTTTCAATAAAATAGATCTCAAGCTGCTTGCGCAGAAACTCGTTGAGCGCATCCTTGATAAACTCGTTTGTGATCGCCTTTTTGGTTTGGTTGGCGTAGGAGGTCATTGTGGAAAAGCTGTTCGAGACCAATACAAGGCTGTCCGAAACGTCCACAAAGGTGATTTTTTTCTCGGATTTGTTGTAGCGGTTGTTTGCTTTGATATACTTGTCGATCGCGTAGACGAAGGCGGATTTGACCGCATCGTCCGGCGAGCCGCCATGCTCGAGGAAGCTGGAGTTGTGGTAATATTCCAGCATGTTGACAGAGTTGGAAACACAGAAGGAGACGTCTGCCTTGAATTTGTAGTCGGGAAGGTCGGCGCGGTCACGTCCCTGCGTTTCGAGATGCCAGGTGACGGGAACGGTCAGCGAGGATTCGCCAACTGCCTCGGCAATGTAGTCCGAGATGCCGTTTTCGTATACGTACTTATCCTCGGTAAAGCTGCCGTCCTCCTGCTCCAAGCGGAGGATAAAGGCAATTCCGGGATTGACGACCGACTGACGGTGCATGACGTTTTTGAAGTTGTCGTGGGGGATGTTGATGTCTGTGAAGACGTCGAGGTCGGGCTTCCAACGAACGACCGTACCCGTGCGCTTTTCCTTTCTTTCGAGCGGGCGCTCCTCGAGCTCACCGTCGACCTCGCCGCGCTTGAAGCGGATGCTGCGCTCGACCGTGCCGTCGTAGGATTTGACGATCATGTACTCGGAGCTGTACTGCGTGGCGCACGCACCCAGACCGTTCAGACCGAGCGAATACTCATATGCGGATTCGCCCGTGTTGTTGTCGTATTTACCGCCTGCGTAGAGCTCACAGTAAATGAGATCCCAGTTCCAACGCTTTTCGGATTCGTTCCAGCCGAGCGGAACACCGCGTCCGTGATCGTCAACCTCAATACTGCGGTCGGCATAGACCGTCACGCGGATCTCGTTGCCGTGTCCCTCGCGCGCCTCGTCCACAGAGTTGGAGAGAATCTCAAAAAAGGAATGCTCGCAGCCCTCAAGTCCGTCCGAGCCGAAAATGACGGCGGGGCGTTTACGAACGCGATCTGCGCCCTTGAGGGATTTGATGCTTTGATTGTTATATTCCTGTTGCTTTTGGTTTTTCGTTGCCATTCTGTACCGTGATCCTTTCTGTCAGTTTTCGGCAGATCAAGCTTCGCGGAGCTTGCATACGTCGGTCCACGCGATCGAGCGGGAGGCGCGCTCCAATTCGTCGCAGGTCATTTCCACCGCGCTGCTGGCACTGCCTGCGGCGGGGAAGACCGTTTCAAATCGACGGAGCGATTCGTCTAAATAGACCGACACACCGTCGGGGAGCGCGAAGGGGCAGATGCCGCCGACTGCGTGTCCTGTTGCGGAGAGCGCATCCTCGTGGGACATCATGCGTGCCTTGAAGGCAAATTTTGCCTTGAATTTCGCGTTGTCGATCTTGACGTCACCTGCTGCAATGATCATCAGGCAGGTGCCATCCTTGTTATAGAGAGTAATTGATTTTGCAATGCGTGCACATTCTGTGCCGAGCGCCGCGGCGGCAAGCTCGACTGTCGCGCTGGATACCTGAAAGTCCCGCACACGCTCCGCAAGTCCGTAGGCGGAAAGATATTTTCTGACGATTTCGACTGACATTTTCTTAAAACTTCCTTCGTTTTTTTCTTACCATATCATTATACCAAAAAAAATCGCTTTTGAAAAGGGGAAAATGTCGCTTTTTTTCAATTTTTATCTAATTTTTATCACGATTGTGTTGCAACTTTTCAAAAAATCGAGTATAATAGTAAGGAACGTAAAGCAAAGCGAGGATTTTGACTTGAAGCTGACGGAGTGGCAGGAGCTGTTTTTGCAAAAGAAATGCACCGTGATCGGTCTGGGCGTGTCCAATCTGCCCTTGATCGATTTTCTCTTGGCGCGCGGTGCCGGCCTGTCCGCACGCGACCGAAAGTCACGCGCGGAGCTGGCGGAGGTTGCAAAGCGGCTTGAGAGCCGCGGTGTCGAGCTCATTTTGGGAGAAGGGTATCTTGATCGGATCGACGAGGATATCATCTTCCGTTCTCCCGGTGTACATCCCGCATCCCCGGCGATCGAGGAGGCGGTCAAGCGCGGCGCGCTTCTGACCTCGGAGATGGAGCTCTTTTTCGATCTCTCGCCCGCGCCCGTCATCGGTGTTTCGGGAAGTGACGGAAAGACCACGACCACGACGCTGACCTATATGATGCTTCGCGAGGAGCTTGCAAAAGAGGGGAGACGCGTATTCGTCGGCGGCAACATCGGTGAGCCCCTGCTCCCGCGCCTTGATGAAATGAACGAGCGCGACCTTGCGGTCGTTGAATTATCCAGCTTTCAGCTCTACACCATGCGGCGCTCGCCTTGGCGCGCGGCAGTGACCAATCTATCGCCCAATCACCTCAATTGGCACGTTGATATGGATGACTACGTCAACGCAAAGACCAATATCTATCGCCATGCCCCCTGCGAGCGCGCGGTTTTTAATGCGGAAAACGACGTGACTGCCACGCTTGGACGTGCGCATACGGGAGCGGTTACTTATTTTTCATCCGTCAAATCGAGTGCCGATGAATTTGCGCTTAAATCGGGCGACCGTGCCGTGTACGTAAGAGACGGTGTGATCCGTCTTTGGGACGGAGTGCGAGAGACCGATTATTTTGCGGTGTCGGACATCCGCTTGCCCGGAAAGCATAACCTTGAAAATTACATGACCGCGATCGCTCTGACCGACGGAATGGTATCGCCCGAGACGGCAAAGGGGATCGCACAGAGCTTTGGCGGCGTGGAGCACCGATTGGAATTGGTGCGCACGGTCGACGGTGTGCGTTACTATAACAGCTCCATCGATTCAAGCCCCACGCGTACGGCGGCGGCTTTGTCCGCTCTGACCGAGAAGGCGATCGTGATCTGCGGCGGAAGCGATAAGGGCGTGGATTTTATGCCGCTTGCTGAGGCGCTTTGCGCGCGCGCGAAGGCGGTGATCCTGCTTGGTGAAACAAGAGAGAAGATCGACCTTGCCCTCCGGCATGCAGGAGCCAAAATGCCGATTTACCGTGTGGATCGCTTTGATGATGCCGTGCGTACGGCGCGGGAGATCGCAGAGATGGGAGACACTGTTCTTTTGTCCCCGGCGTGTGCAAGCTTTGATATGTTTCGCAATTTTGCAGAGCGCGGCGAGACCTTTAAGCGGATCGTTTGCGCGTTTGAAGAAAAGGAGTGACCAAAATGACAGAAAATCAATTTCAAAATAACGTATTTACCCCGCCCGTGCAAAAGAACGCGGCATATTTCCGTGCGCGTGCGAGAGATTTGCTGAAGGGGAAGTGGGGAACTGCGATCCTTATCGGCTTTCTCGCTCTGCTTCTTGGAGCGGTGATCACGGGAGGACTCAACTATAACGTCGACATCGATCTTTCCGATCTTAACGACGAGGTCGAGCTTGTGGACGCGGAGTATATTCAGCCCGACGGACAGATCATGGAATGGGTCTGGACTCTGATGCTTGTCTTGGTGGGCGTATCGCTTGTTACCACGGCGGCGTATTCGATCTTCGTTGCCTCTCCCCTCAAGCTCGGCTATCAGCGCATCAATCTCGACCTTGTGGACGGCGAGGAGCTTGAGGTCAAGCGTCTGTTCTCCTATTTCAAGATCAATTATCTCCGTTCCGTGCGACTCAATATCCTGCATTGGCTCACGACCTCCGCGATCGTTTTCGTTCCCGTTGCCATTCTGGTCGTCGCAACGCTTGGCGTGATCCGCAAGGTAATTGAGGAGATCGTGGTGTTCAATCCCGAGACCTTTGACTATACCTTCCTGTGGCAATACCTGCTTTGGATCGGTATTTTCATGGCGGTCATTTCGGTCACGTCCGTGATCAGTATGATCCTTTCCTATACTTACCGCTTCTCTTACATGGTCATGGCGGAGTACCCCGAGATGGGCGCGCTCGAAGCCATGCGCGTTTCCCGCAACATGATGCGCGGAAACAAATGGAGACTCTTCTGCCTGGATATCAGCTATATCGGTTGGGTCATCCTTTCCGCAATTTTCACCTTCGGTATCGGTATGATCGTGATCACACCCTATCGCGAGGCGGCTCTGGCGGCATTCTACGATGATATCGCGCACCGAAACGCGGCAAAGGATGCCGAGTTCCCAAGCCTTGATTTTGACGATTACGTCGTGGATGAGGAGCCAAAGCAGGAGGAAAAAGCCGAGGAAGAGATAACGGGGGAAGAGACAACGGAGGAAGAGCCCGAGGTAAAAAAGCCCTCCGCAGACCAAAATACCTTTATGCCTTTTACGGCGGAATTGGAATTCCCGAGCCTCGATCTCGATGATTACGTCGTCGATGACGAAGAGGACAAAAAACAGTAAGATATAAGCAAAGAAAGGATGCGGGGAAGCTGCATGTGCGGCTTTCCCGTAAATATGGATAATTATGATCATTTCCGAAAAGATCAAAGCACTCGCCCGTGAGGCGGAGGAGGCACTGGCACCGCATTTTGCAAGGATCGATGCCGTTTCGTTTGAAAACACACAAAAGGTTATGCGCGCGTTCGCGGAGCACCGTGTTTCGGATGCCATGTTCCAAAGCTCGAGCGGCTACGGATATGACGATCGCGGACGTGAGGTGCTGGATGCGCTTTGGGCAGACGTTATGGGTGCCGAGGCGGCGATCGTCCGTCATAGCATCGTCAGCGGCACGCACGCGCTTACCATCGGTTTGTTTGGCATTTTGCGCCCGGGAGACACGATGTATTCCGTGGCGGGCAAGCCTTACGATACGCTGGAGGAGGTCATCGGTATTTGCGGCAACGCAGGAGACGGCTCGCTCCGTGATGTCGGTGTGGATTATCTTCAGACCGATCTCAATTCCGACGGATCCTTCCGCTTTGATGAGATCAAAAATAACCTTGAGACCTATGGCAAGAAGATCAAAATGGTCTTCATTCAGCGCTCCAAGGGCTACCTCAACCGCAAGACCTTGAGTGTGGACGAGATCGGGGAGCTTGTTAAATTCGTTCGCGCGATCGCGCCCGAGGTCTACATCGTGGTGGATAACTGCTACGGCGAGTTTGTTGAGACCCGTGAGCCGACCGACGTGGGCGTCGATCTGATCATCGGCTCGCTGATCAAGAACCCGGGCGGCGGAATTGCCGAGACGGGTGGCTATCTCGCGGGCAGTCGCCGTGCGGTCGAGCTTGCGAGCTATCGCTTGACCTCGGTCGGTGTCGGTTCGGAGGTCGGCGCGACGATGGGGCAGAACAAGCCGATGTACAAGGGACTTTTCTATGCGCCTCACACAACGGCACAGGCACTCAAGACCGCACATCTGGCGGCATATATGTTTGAAAAGCTCGGTTTTGACGTTGAGCCTCGTTGGGACGAGCCTCGCTACGATATCATTCAGACCGTTATTACGGGCGGCGAGCGTGAGCTTTGCGCGTTCTGTCGCGGTATTCAGTTCGGCTCTCCCGTCGATTCCTTTGTAACCCCCGAGCCTTGGGCAATGCCCGGATACAATGACCGCGTTATCATGGCGGCGGGCGCATTTACGCAGGGAAGCTCCATCGAGCTTTCTGCCGACGGTCCGCTCCGTCCTCCTTACACCGCCTTTTTCCAGGGTGGATTGACCTATGAGAGCGGCAAGATCGGCATCATGTCCGCGGCGCAGTCCATGGTCGAGTTGAACTGAAAATTTACAGAAAATTGAAGATATTAAAGTCGGTTTCTGTTATAATAAAAAGAGATCGATCAAAGGAAGGACGAAGGATATGAAAAAATTGGCGGCTTTGCTGCTTTGTCTTTGCATGATGGCGGGATTGGTCTCCTGTGCGGCGGATCAGAACGGTGACGTGCCAAACGGCATGCAGATCGCATCCGTTGCGGGAGCGGATTATTTTCTGTACGTACCCACAACATGGAACCTCAATACCTATTACGGTGTTTCGGGTGCTTATTTCAATTTGGAAAATCTCTCCAACGTCAGCATGGAAAAATACGAAATGACCGATGCCATCAAGGGAGAAATGACTGCGGCGGCATTGGAGGATAGCGCAAGCGCGCGTATTGCGTGGTATTATCAGGCGCATTGCAAAAATACCGTAGAGCAGCTTGCTCTCACGGGAAGCCTGACGGTTGAGGATGCCGGCTCTGTGACCACCCTCGGCGGCGCGAATGCAATGCAATTCCGCACCAAGGCAACGGTCAACGGCGTTCCGTCGCACTTCCATTGGGTGATTGCTGAGCGCAACCAAGCGTTCTACGTTTTCACATTTTCGGTCAGACAGGATCTTTATGAGATGCTCTGGCCCGACGTGCAGAGCATGCTTTCGGTTTTTGCATTCTCGGATACACCCTATCAGCCAGAGGCAGGCAAGGTGATCGAGGGAGACGTGGAGATCCCCGCAGGTATGAAGCTTGCCTCCAACGATGAGGTCGCGTACCGTTTCTTTGTGCCTGCGTCGTGGGTGATCAATCAGAATGAGCGCGTATTTTCCGCGTACGTCGAGAGCGATCGCTCAAGTGTCAGCGTGGTGCCGTATATGCCGGATGCGGAGAGTATGTCCGTGGCGGAGTATTCCAAAATGACCAAGGATAAGCTCATCGAGATCGTTGGCGAGGAGGGCTACGAGGTGGTCGAGCCCGAGGCAGAGCGCACGCTCGGCGGCCGTGTCGCGATCGCACATCACTATCGCCTGACCATCGAGGGTAGAACCTACGAATATCTGCAGGTCATCGCCGCATATAAGAGTATGATCTACAGCGTTACCTACACGGCACCCTCGGCAGATGCATATCAAAATCACATAGCAGAGGTAGAGCAGATCCTCGGCGCGTTCGCGTTCCGTTGAGAGCTCATCATTACAATGAACGAAATTTACTTTGATAACAGCGCAACGACCTCACTTTGCGCATCCGCAAAACAAAAAATGATCGAGGCGATGGACTGCTACGGCAATCCGTCGTCTCTGCATAGCGAGGGGCTTGCCTCGCGTGAGCTGGTAGAAGCGGCACGCGCCAACGTCGCACGTTCCTTGGGCGTTCGGCTCAACGCGGCGGGTGGGAAGATTATCTTCACCTCCTGTGGAAGTGAGGCGGACAACCTTGCCATTTTCGGTACCGCATACGCAAAGGCGCGTCGGCGCGG
>JAFTJB010000137.1 GCA_017456625.1 Clostridia bacterium | reverse complement strand
TTGAAGGTGGACAAGAACGGTGACGGACATTGCTACACCTGCATGGGTTGCCGCAGCTTCTTAACTCCTTACGTTGACGAAAACGGAAAGCCCAAGTATTACGGTCGCTTCAATCAGGGCGTTGTTACCATCCACCTGCCCGACGTTGCACTCTCTTCGGGCGGCAACATTGAAAAGTTCTGGAAGATCTTTGACGAGAGACTTGAGCTTTGCCACCGTGCGCTCATGTGCCGTCACGAGCGTCTCAAGGGTACCACCTCCGACGCGGCGCCCATCCTCTGGCAGTACGGCGCTTTGGCACGTCTGGAGAAGGGAGAGGTTATCGATAAGCTTCTCTTTGGCGGTTATTCCACTATTTCGCTTGGCTACGCAGGTCTTTACGAGTGCGTGAAGTACATGACGGGTAAGAGCCATACCGATCCCAGCGCAACGCCCTTCGCGCTCAGCGTGATGCAGCATATGAACGACGCATGCAAGAAGTGGAAGGCAGAGCACAACATTGACTTCAGCTTGTACGGTACGCCCCTGGAAAGCACGACCTACAAGTTTGCGAAGTGCCTCCAGAAGCGCTTCGGCATCGTTCCCGGCATCAATGACCGCGGATATATCACCAACAGCTATCACATTCACGTTACCGAGGAGATCGATGCGTTCTCCAAGCTTGCATTCGAGGCAAAGTTCCAGCAGCTTTCTCCCGGAGGCGCGATCAGCTACGTCGAGGTTCCCGATATGCAGAACAACCTCGAGGCAGTTCTCCAGGTCATGAAGTTCATCTATGAGAACATTATGTACGCGGAGCTCAACACCAAGTCCGACTACTGCCAGGTATGCGGCTGGGACGGCGAGATCGAGATCACCGAGGAGGACGGTAAGCTGATTTGGAAGTGCCCCAAGTGCGGCAACACCGATCAAAGTAAGATGAACGTCGCAAGACGTACCTGCGGCTATATCGGAACGCAGTATTGGAACCAGGGCAGAACGCAGGAGATCAAGGAGCGCGTGCTCCATCTGTAATAAGAGGATTTTATGAATTACTGTGAGATCAAAAAATGTGACATTGCCAACGGTGAGGGCGTGCGCACCACACTGTTCGTTTCGGGATGCACCAACCACTGCGAGGAGTGCTTTCAGCCGCAAACGTGGGATTTCCATTACGGCGATCCCTTTACGCGTGAGGTAGAGGACGCGATCATTGAGTCGCTCAAGCCCTATTACGTCAACGGACTGACGCTTCTCGGCGGCGAGCCCTTCGAGCCCGCCAATCAGCGCGCGCTGGTTCCATTCCTGAAACGCGTCAGAGCGGAATGTCCCGATAAGGATATCTGGTGTTTCACCGGCTTTACTCTTGACGGAGAGCTGTGGCAGGAAGGCTCTCATCCGCGCTGTGAAAAGACGGACGAGATGCTCTCCCTCATCGACGTTTTGGTCGACGGCAGATACGTCAAGGCACTCAAGGATATCTCTCTTCGCTTCCGCGGATCCTCCAATCAGCGCATTATCGATCTGAAAAAGACACTTTCCGAGGGGAAGATCGTTTTGTGGGATCGGTAAAATAGGATATACTATACTCGGGAGAGGCTTTCAATAGAAGGCTTCTCCCGTTTTTTTATAGAAATATTCACGAAAAATACGGAACCCTATTGACGGATTTTGTTTTTTATGTTAATATATAATATGGTGAAAACTATATTAAAAAGAAGGGAACACTGTACTATGAAAGGAATTGTACTGGCGGGCGGCTCGGGTACGAGACTGTATCCGCTGACCAAGGTTACCTCAAAGCAACTGCTTCCTATTTACGACAAGCCCATGATCTATTATCCCTTGTCGGTGCTGATGAATGCGGGCATCCGCGACATCCTCATCATCTCCACACCGCAGGACGTTCCGCGCTTCGAGGCGCTCCTCGGAGACGGTCATCAGTTCGGTGTCAAGCTCTCCTACGCAGTTCAGCCCTCTCCGGACGGACTCGCGCAGGCGTTTATTATCGGTGAGGAGTTTATCGGCAACGATACGGTGGCAATGGTATTGGGTGACAATATATTTGCGGGACACGGACTCAAGAAGCGACTCAAGGCGGCACGCGCAAACGCGGAGCAGGGCAAGGGTGCGACGGTGTTCGGCTACTACGTTGACGACCCCGAGAGATTCGGTATCGTGGAATTTGACGCGAACGGACGAGCTGTCTCCATCGAGGAGAAGCCCGCAAAGCCCAAGAGCAATTACTGTGTGACGGGTCTGTATTTCTATGACAACCGTGTTGTGGAGTATGCAAAGCACCTCAAGCCCTCCGCGCGTGGGGAGCTGGAGATCACCGACCTCAACCGCATTTATCTGGAAAACAACGAGCTCAACGTCGAGCTGCTCGGTCAGGGCTTTACCTGGCTGGATACGGGTACGCACGAGAGCTTGGTCGAGGCGACCAACTTCGTCAAGACCGTCGAGTCGCATCAGCACCGTAAGATCGCGTGCCTTGAGGAGATCGCATACCTCAACGGTTGGATCTCGCGCGATGACGTGATGGAGGTCTACGAGCTGCTCAAGAAAAATCAGTACGGTCAGTACCTCAAGGACGTCCTTGACGGCAAATATATGGATGTATTACATTGATTTGAGAGAGGAAAAAGTATTATGACGATCATCGTAACGGGCGGAGCGGGCTTTATCGGCTCGAACTTCGTGTATCATATGCTGAATAAGTATCCCGAGTATCGCATCGTTTGCGTAGACTGCCTGACCTATGCGGGCAACCTTTCTACGCTCGAGGAGGCACTCAAAAATCCGAAATTCCGCTTCTGCAAGACCGATATTTGCGACAGAGAGGGAATTTACCGTATTTTTGAGGAGGAGGAGCCCGATATCGTGGTCAACTTCGCGGCGGAGAGCCACGTTGACCGCTCGATTGAGAACCCTGAGATCTTTTTGCAGACCAACATTCTCGGTACGCAGGTCATGATGGATGCTTGCCGCAAGTACGGCATCACGCGCTATCACCAGGTCTCCACCGACGAGGTCTACGGTGACCTGCCGCTGGACCGCCCCGACCTTTTCTTCACCGAGGATACCCCCATTCATACCTCCAGCCCGTATTCGTCCTCTAAGGCAGGCGCGGATCTTTTGGTTTTGGCATATCACCGTACCTACGGTCTGCCTGTGACCATCAGCCGTTGCTCCAATAACTACGGTCCGTATCATTTTCCCGAAAAGCTGATCCCGCTTATGATCGCAAACGCACTCAACGATAAGCCTCTGCCCGTTTACGGCAAGGGCGAGAACGTCCGCGATTGGCTTTACGTTGAGGACCATTGCAAGGCGATCGATCTCATCATTCACAAGGGTCGCGTCGGTGAGGTCTATAACGTCGGCGGACACAACGAGATGACCAACATCGATATCGTCAAGCTCATCTGCAAGAAGCTTGGCAAGCCCGAGAGTCTCATCACCTTTGTGGCAGACCGCAAGGGACACGATATGCGCTACGCGATCGATCCCACCAAGATCCATTCCGAGCTTGGCTGGTTGCCCGAGACCAAGTTTGCGGATGGAATTGACAAGACCATTGAATGGTATCTGACGCATAAGGAGTGGTGGGAGACCATCATTTCGGGCGAGTACCGCAATTACTACGAAAAGATGTACGGCAACAGATAAGACAAAAGCAAGAGGTGCTTGGCGCGCCTGCGATAAAGCAGGTATGCCAAGCACCCTTCTTTTTACAAAATAATCAAAATGCGATAAAAAAACGAGAAAAACATCTTGCAAAGCCATTTCAAGTATGTTATAATATTTTCAGTATATTTTGCGAGAAGGGTGGTTTTTCACAGATGAATTTTTTGAAGAAGAAATTGCCGATCATTATGCTTGCGGCATTGGTGGTTTCGGTCGCGGCGGCGATCGTGCTCTTGGCAGTTGCCGTTCCAAACAGTGATGCGACCTACAAAACGGTTTTGAGTGTCATTTGCGCGTCTCTTTTCTTTGTCCTTGCGGCATTGATCGTGGCGTACTTCCTCTTCTCTCGCGATACCGAGCCGAACTTCTTTTTGTTCGACCGCGCGAAGAAGCGCAATATTTCGGTGGATCACCTCAACTTTACCATTGTCAACGAGCGCATGACCTTTTTCCTTACCTTGGTTTGCGAAAAGCCCGAGGATCTCTGGCAGGAGGGCGTTCTGGAGGACAACCGCAAGTTCGGTTACCGCGGTGTGTACAAGCCTCTTGTTGCGTACAAGATGCTCTACGACCTTGGGGATAAGGATAATACCGCATTGTGGGATATCGTTAAGAACGCGACTCCCGAGACCATCGCTTCTGTTTGCAATGCGCTTGAGCGCGGCGGCGAGACCGAAATGGTCAAGGCATTCCGCTACATTTACGAAAACTTCCGCGAGGACGACAAGAAGATGCGCGATTTTGTTTGCGGAAATCTGCGCTATCTCCGCGGCAAAATGCTGGCTTACGTCAAGAGACACATCGAGCTTTTTTATTAAGATCAAACCCAAAAGAACCGTTGCATGGCAGCGGTTCTTTTTTGTTCTGTTTTCCATCAAATCGTCATACTCTGTAAGGAGAAAACGAAACGGAAGGAGAACGGAATGAAGAAGAACACAGTGGTAATGGGAACACGTCCCGAGGCGATCAAGCTTTGCCCCTTGGTGCGCGAGCTGCGCGGACGTGCGGGCTTTTTTGTGTCTGTGCTTTCGAGCGGTCAGCATGGAGAATTGCTGCGTGAGACGATGCACGATTTTGAGATGGGGGCGGATTTTGAATTGGATACGATGCGAGCAGGACAGAGCGCGGCAACGCTTTTTTCAAAAATATTGCTTGGCACCGATCGGATATTGCGAAGAGAAAAGCCCGATTTGGTGATCGTGCAGGGGGATACCGCAACTGCGCTTGCGGCGGCGCAGGCGGCGTTCTATAACGGGATCGAGGGAGGACACGTTGAGGCGGGACTTCGGACGTATCACATGCGCTCTCCGTTTCCCGAGGAGATGCACCGTCGCGCGATCGCGCTGATGAGCGATTATCATTTTGCACCAACACCCACAGCCGCCAAGCACTTGATTGGGGAGGGAATCGAGGAAGGTCGCGTGTACGTTACGGGGAATACCGTGGTCGATGCCTTGCGCTATACCTTGACACGGGAGCCTGCGCGGATGCCGACAGTACCAAAGGGATGTCGGTTGCTCCTTTTCACCGCGCACAGACGGGAGCATTGGGGAAGGACGATGGAGGGGATGCTACGGGCGCTTCGGCGTATTGTGGAGGCGCATCCCGACGTGGTTGCGGTCTGTCCTCTTCATCCCAACCCCGCAGTAAGACGTGTGGCATCCAAGATGTTATCGGGACACGGGCGGATTCTTTGCATCGAGCCGCCAAGCGTCGTTGCCTTCCATCGCTTGCTTTCCGAGTCGTATCTTGTCTTGACCGACAGCGGCGGGATCCAGGAGGAAGCTACGGCACTTGGGATACCGACGGTGGTCATGCGCTATTCTACGGAGCGGACGGAGGGCGTGCTTTCGGGCAATCTGCGTCTGTCCGGGAGCGGAGAAGAAGGCATTATAGAAGCAACAGAACTACTCCTTCGACCCGATTCGGAGCTCTACCGTTCTATGCGTCGCCCGTCCGCTGTTTTCGGTGACGGAGGCGCGTGCAAGCGCATTGCCGATATTTTGCAAAAAATTTAACAATTGAAACAAGAAAAATACGATATCCTCTTGAAAAAGTATATTTTCTTTGATATAATAGGTATATTAAAGTCGAAAAAAGCGCCCGAGCCTTGCAACGGTGCTTTTGTGGCGCGCTTGCACCAAACGGCTTTTCAGGTTGTATAGAATTATAATCTATAAAAATCAAGAATTTCAGGAGGTCTATGACTTATGAAAAAGAAATTGACTACGGTCGATTTTCACGGCACCAAAGAGCAGGAAGAGAAGCTGCTTGCTGTCATTGAGAAGCATGCGGGCGAAAAGGGAGCTATGATGCCGATTCTTCAGGAAGCACAGGAGATCTACGGTTACCTTCCTGTGGAGGTACAGAAGATCATCGCTGCAAAGACCGGTGTATCCCTCGAGGAGATCTTCGGTATCGTTTCCTTCTACGCACAGTTCAAGCTCAACCCCGACGGACAGTATGCAATTGCCGTATGTCTCGGCACCGCGTGCTACGTTAAGGGCTCCGGTGAGATCATCGAAGAGATCTCCCGCAAGCTCGGCGTTGCAGTCGGTTCTACATCTCCCGACGGTAAATATTCCATCGAGGCAACCCGTTGCATCGGTGCGTGCGGTCTGGCTCCTGTTCTGACCGTAAACGGTGAGGTATACGGACGTCTGACCACCAAGGACGTTGACGGCATCCTCGCAAAATACGTCTGATCATTTCGATCGGCAGGGAGAAAAATCAATGAAGATTTCAACGATCAAGGAGCTTTTGGATGCGGAGGTGCTTTGTGGCGAGGAAAATCTCGACCATGAGGTCTATTCCGCTTGCGGAAGCGATATGATGAGCGACGTACTCGCTTACGTCAAGGATCAGGCAGTGCTTCTCACGGGACTTGTCAATCCTCAAGTCGTTCGTACCGCGGAGATGATGGATATGGTTTGCATCGTATTCGTCCGCTCCAAGACGCCGACCGAGGAGATGATCCGTTTGGCAGAGGAGTCGGGCATGGTTTTGCTTCGCTCCAAAAAGAGAATGTACGAGGCGTGCGGCAAGCTGTATGCCTGCGGACTCGGTGTCAACGGTGAAGTGAAATGAACGAGGCTGTCAGATTTCATTTCGTAGTAGACGGTGAGGATTTCACGTCGGCGGGTCAGGCTTCCGTGCAGGTCAAAAAAAATCTGCGCAAGCTCGGCATTTCGCCCGAGATCATTCGTAAGATCTCCATTGCCATGTACGAGGGTGAGATCAATATGGTCATTCACGCGGATGGCGGTGAGGCTGACGTGCTGGTGTATGAGGATCGGATCGAGATCATTCTGACCGACCGCGGCCCCGGCATTGCCAACATCGATCTTGCGATGCAGGAGGGATTTTCCACGGCGCCCGACAACGTGCGCTCGCTCGGCTTCGGCGCGGGCATGGGTCTCCCGAACATGAAGCGCTATACCGACGATATGAAGATCGAGTCTACGCTTGGCGAGGGTACGACGATCACCATGACCGTTAAGCTTTGATCAAAAAGGATCGTAAAATTCGGCACTGCCGGGAAAGGAGACACGGACATATGAATTCATACGAGCATTCGGTTTCTTTGGATCTGTCGCGCTGTACGGGATGCACGACCTGCCTCAAGCACTGTCCCACCGAGGCGATCCGCATTCAGGACGGGCACGCAAAGATCAATCCGAACCGTTGCATCGACTGCGGAATTTGTATTCGCATCTGCCCCAACAAGGCAAAGAAGGCGACCTACAGCCGCATGGATAAGGTGATGAAATACAAATGGAAGATTGCGTTGCCCGCGCCTGCCCTGTATGGTCAGTTTGAGGATCTGGAGAATGTGGATTACGTCCTTCAGGGACTTAAGGATATCGGATTTGACGATGTATTTGAGGTCTCCAAGGCGGCGGAGCTGGTTTCGGCTTACACGCGGCTTTACCTCAAGACCAACGGAATTGCAAAGCCGGTCATCAGCTCGGCGTGTCCGGTCGTTCTCAGATTGATCTCTCTGCGTTATCCCACGTTGCGTGAGCATATCATGCAGCTTCTGCCTCCCATGGAGGTCGCGGCAAGGCTTGCGCGCCAACGCGCAATGGAGGAGCATCCCGAGCTTGCACGCGAGGATATTTGTGTTTGCTTTATTTCCCCCTGTCCCGCAAAGGTCAGCTACGTCCGAAACGGGTTCGGGGATTATCAGAGTGAGGTGGACGAGGTCTTGTCCATCAGCGACGTTTACTTTAACCTGATCAACGTCATGAGGCGTGAGCAGGAGCCGCAGCAGCTCTCGGAGTCCGGTAAGATCGGTATCAGCTGGGCAACGACGGGCGGCGAGGCGTCCGCGATCTTCAACGATAAGTACCTCGCGGCGGACGGCATTGAAAACGTCAATCACGTTTTGGAGCAGCTCGACAACGGAAACATTTCCAATTTGGAGTTCATTGAGCTCAACGCGTGCCCGGGTGGGTGTGTGGGAGGCGCGATGACGGTGGAAAATCCCTTCGTTGCCAAGGCGAGACTCCAGACCCTGCGTCGATACCTTCCCGTATCGCAGACGCAGCTGCAGGGTGAGGAAAAGGAATTTATTCCTCAAAATATTTTCTTTGATAAGCTTCCTACTTATTTGCCCATTCAAAGGCTCAGCGAAAACTTCGGTGAATCTCTGCGAATGATGGCGGCGATCCAGAAGCTCCACGAGGAGCTGCCCGGTATTGACTGCGGCGCGTGCGGCGCACCAAACTGCCGTGCGTATGCCGAGGACGTCATCTGCGGTCGCGCGGAGGCGGACGGATGCACCATTCTGCGATCCAAAAAGCTTGAGGCGCTTTTGCTCCAAAAGGAGGGAACCGATGACAGTCAGTGAAATGGCACAAAAGCTCGCGCTGACACCCGTTGCAATGCCTGACGGTGACCGTGAGGTCGAGGGGGCATACATCGGGGACCTGCTCAGCTGGGTCATGGGTCGCGCGCAGAGCGGAAACGTATGGATCACCATCATGTCCAACCTCAACATTGTTGCGGTTGCGTCTCTTGCGGACGTTGCCTGCATCGTGCTTGCCGAGGGTGTCACGGTGGATGAGACGGTCGCCAGGACCGCCGCGGACAAGGATGTCAATATCCTCTCAACGTCCAAAACGGCGTATGAGGTCGCGGCAGAGCTGGCGAAGCTGGACGTATGAACCGTTATTATTACGATTTTCACATCCACTCCTGTCTGTCTCCTTGCGCGGACAATGATATGACCCCAAATAATATCGCGGGTATGTGCGCGCTTGCGGGTCTACAGATCGCGGCGCTCACGGATCACAATTCCACCCGCAATTGCCCCGCGTTTTTCGAGGCGGCAAAGAAGCAGGGGATCATCCCGATCGCGGGAATGGAGCTGACGACAGCCGAGGATATTCACGTTGTCTGTCTCTTTGAGAGATTGGACGATGCGATGCGCTTTGACGAGGCGGTGGATGCGAGACGAATCCGTATTCCGAACCGCACGGATATTTTCGGTGATCAGATCGTAACCGATGCCGAGGACGAGCCGATCGCGATCGAGGAGGATCTTCTTCCAAACGCGACGACCGTTACCTACGACGAGGTCAAGCACTTTGTTGACGGCTACGGAGGCGTATGCTTTCCCGCACACGTCGATAGGGAAGCGAATGGGGTCATTACCACGCTCGGTACCTTCCCCGATCAGCCCGAATTCCTTTGCGCGGAGCTGCATGATCTAAATAATAAGGAAGATTATCAAAAAATGTATCCCACGTTGGCTGACAAGCTGATCTTGTGTGGATCCGATGCGCATTATTTGTGGGATATCCGCGATGCGCACGCATATTTCGATTTAAACGACGAGCCGTACAGCGGAGACTTCGTGCGTCAACAGCTGTTTTGTCGCTTGAGAGGAGAATTGACATGAAGGAGCTTTCATTAAACGTACTTGACATCGCAAAAAACTCGGTCAAGGCGCGTGCAACGCTCATTCGTATTTCTCTCGAGGAGAGGGCAGGGGTTTTGACACTCGTCATCGCGGATGACGGTTGCGGTATGAAGCCCGAGATCTTGGAGGGTGTTATGAATCCCTTTTACACCACGCGGACTACGCGAAAGGTGGGAATGGGAATTCCACTGCTCAAGCTTGCTGCGGAGCAGACGGGCGGATCGGTCACCATTGTTTCAAGACATGAGGATGACCACCCCGACGATCACGGCACAGAGGTCACGGCTACGTTTCATACCGATCACATCGATTTTACTCCGATAGGAGACCTTCCGTCGACCATGGAAACGCTGATCATGGGAAGTCCGGATATCGATTTTCTCTTCACGCATCACTCCGAGAAGCTTCACGTGGAGCTGGATACGAGAGAGATGCGGGAGATCCTCGGTCCCGACGTTCCGCTTGACAGCTATGAGGTGATCGAATGGATCGGAGGCAGTCTGCGAGAGCAGTACGAGGCTTCCATATAATAATTGTAATCAATAATTATTTGATATAACATGAAAGGAACTAAAAAACTATGAAATCTTTGGCAGAGCTTGCTGCAATCAGAGACAAAATGAAGGACAAGGTCGTTCTTCGCGAGGGTACCAATGATACGCGCATCGTTGTCGGTATGGCAACCTGCGGTATCGCTGCAGGTGCACGTCCCGTTCTGAGTGCGTTCGTTGAGAGCGTAAACCGTGAGGGACTTGCTGATCGCGTTACGGTATCCCAGACCGGCTGTATCGGCATTTGTCAGTATGAGCCCGTTGTCGAGGTGTTCCAGCCCGGTAAGGAGAAGGTAACCTACGTAAAGATGACGGCAGAGAAGGCTGACAGGGTCGTAAAAGAGCACATCAAGGGCGGCAAGGTGGTTGAGGAATACACCATCGCCAAGAATGCATAAAACGGAGGTAGCTAAATTATGATTCGCGCACATGTATTATGCTGTGGCGGTACGGGTTGTACCTCGTCCGGCAGCCAGAAGATCCAGAACGCGTTTGTAAGCGAGCTGGACAAGCAGGGACTCGCAGAGGAAGTTAAGGTCGTTCAGACCGGATGCTTCGGTCTTTGCGCACTCGGTCCCGTCGTTATCGTTTATCCCGATGGCACGTTCTATAGCCGTGTGACCGAGGAGGACGTTGCGGAGATCGTTTCCGAGCACCTGCTCAAGGGCCGTCCCGTAGAGCGCCTCGTTTACAACGAGGTTGCAGAGGGACACGAGACCCCTGCGGCGCAGTCCTCGCTCAACGATACCATTTTCTACAAATCTCAGTACCGCCTCGCTCTTCGTAACTGCGGTGTCATCAACCCCGAGAACATCGACGAGTACATCGCAATGGACGGTTACGCAGCACTCGGTAAGGTGCTGACCGAAATGACCCCCGATCAGGTTACCGAGACC
>JAFTJB010000136.1 GCA_017456625.1 Clostridia bacterium | reverse complement strand
TTGTTATTGTTATTGGCATTTTTGGGTTTTGGAAAAAACCGAACGGTTTTGCAAAGAGGGAAAGGATTCTTTAAGGTTTCTTTGCGTTGTGCCGCACTTGACAAGCACGCGCTCCTGTGGTATAATAATTAAAGTACGAAATTAAGGAGAGGAACGAGACATGACGGACGAAAAGAAATTTTCCGATCAGTATCCACGTTTATCTCAATTGAATAATCCGGAGGATCTCAAGGCGCTCCCCGAGGAGGAGCTGCCCGCGCTTGCAACGGAGATCCGTAAATTCCTCGTTGAGCGCGTGACCGAAAACGGAGGACATCTCGCCTCCAACCTCGGTGTGGTGGAGCTTTCTCTGGCGATCCATCGCGTCTTTTCCACGCCGCACGATCACGTCATTTTCGACGTCGGTCATCAGGCGTATATCCACAAGCTCATCACGGGCAGAAGAGATCGGTTTGATACGCTTCGTCAGGGTGGCGGCATCAGCGGCTTCCCCAAGCGCACCGAGAGCGAGCACGACTGCTTTGGAACGGGGCACAGCTCCACGTCGCTTTCCGCGGCGCTCGGCTTTGCGGAGGCAGATCGCATCAGCGGATCGGATGCCTACACCGTTTGCGTGTTCGGCGACGGCGCGTATACGGGCGGCATGATCCATGAGGCACTCAACAATTGCCGCAAAAATTTGCGCTTGATCATCGTTCTCAATGAGAATGAGATGTCCATTTCCAAGAACATCGGGCGCTTTGCAAAGGAGCTCTCGCACATTCGTGCCTCCAAGGGCTATTTCCGCACCAAGAACGCAACCTCGTCTATTTTGCGCCATATTCCCCTGATCGGTAAGCCGCTTGTGCGTGGACTCGTGCGCTTCAAGATGGCACTTAAGGCGGCGCTCTACGGAAGTAACTATTTTGAAAATCTCGGACTTTACTATCTCGGACCCGTCAACGGAAACGACGAGGAGGCGGTTGAGCTGCTGCTTCGTCAGGCGAAGGAGAGTGGGCAGAGCTGTGTGATCCATCTCAAGACCAAAAAAGGAAAGGGCTACGCCCCCGCCGAGGCAACGCCGACGGTCTATCACGGTATGTCGCCCGCGGCAAAGGCGAAATCGTCACAAATGACCTTCTCCGAAACGATGGGAGAGACCTTGACCGAAATGGCGGTACACGACCAAAGGATCTGTGCGATCACCGCCGCGATGGCAGAGGGAACGGGCTTGACTCGCTTTCGCGCCGTGCATCCCGCACGCTTTTTCGACGTGGGAATTGCGGAGGAGCACGCGGTGACCTTTGCGGCAGGACTTGCGGCGAACGGATGTCGCCCTGTGGTGGCACTCTATTCCACATTCCTCCAAAGAGCTTACGACAATATTTTGCACGACGTCGCCTTGCAGGATCTTCCCGTGGTCTTTTGCATCGACCGTGCGGGGCTGAATGCGGCGGACGGCGCAACGCACCACGGAATTTTCGACGTGGCATTTCTTTCCGAGGTGCCGAAGCTCGAGATCTATACCCCTATTACGCGTGATGCGCTGAAAAACGCGCTGAAAGTGGCGGTCACACGCAACGTGCCGGTTGCCATCCGCTATCCCAACGGATGCGAGGATGAACGCATCATTTCCACATTCTATGGAGACGGACGACCGAAGGATATCCGCGTGCGCGCAAGCTTTGAAAGCGGCACGGCGCTTGATGCGGTGATCATCACACACGGCAGAGTGAGTATAGAAGCCCTCAAGGCGTGCGAAATGCTTGCAAAAGAGGGAATTACGGCGGGCGTTTTGCTTTTGGAACAGCTCAAGCCCTACGAAAAGGTGGCGGCGGAAATTGCGGCGTATTTGCCGCAGAATGAGGCGACCGTTCTCTATCTCGAGGAGGAGATCCGCGCGGGAGGCATGGGTATGATGCTCTCCGATGCGCTCAAATCCTATGACGTGATGCAGAATAAGCAACAGAAGTTCATTGCGCTTGACGGACACTTCGGTATTCAGGACAAGCATGAGCCAATCCTTTCCTCCTTCGGTATGGATGCGGCAAGCATCGTAAATAAGATCAAAGAATAAAAAACGATCCCTCACCGTCTCGGTGAGGGATCGTTTTTTACTTACAGTACAAAGGTTTTAATGGATTTGACTGCCGCGCCCTGCGCATAGTCCGAGACCTCGCCCAAGGCAAAGAAATCGCCGCCTTGCGTGCACAGACGTGCGCGAGTGCCCACGGGGAGATCGATGCCGAGCTTTTTGAGGTAGATCTCACAGCCGCTGCGGCAGAGCTTTTCGTAAAAGGCGGGGAGACGTACCTCGGAAAGATCGGCAAACAGCGACTCGGTCGGGATAAGAAGTGCCATGCGCTCCTCGTCGGTCATTTCCTCCAATTGCGCCAGCGTATGCGCGTTTTCAATCGAAAAATCGCTTACCTGCGTGCGTTCCAGCGCGTACATCGCACCGCCGCAGCCAAGCGCGGTACCAATGTCTGCACAGAGCGTGCGAATGTAGGTGCCGCCCGAGCAGGTAACGGTGAGGGTATAGTCGGTCGGTGTGTCTGTGGGCTCGGCGGTCAGCGAGAAGATCTCAATGGGGCGTGCCTGCCGCTCGACCGTAACGCCTTGGCGCGCGAGATCCACCAGCTTTTTGCCGCCTACCTTGAGCGCACTGTACATGGGCGGAATCTGCATGATCTTGCCTCGGAATGTGGGAAGCACTGCTTCAAGCGCTTCTCTTGAGGGAATGTGATCGCTTGTGGTCAGCGTGGTGCCCGTGGTGTCCTCGGTGTCGGTCGTGAGCCCCAAGCGAAGCCCCGCGCGGTAGGTCTTGCGGTCGCAAACGAGATACTCGCACGCCTTTGCTGCACGCCCGAGTAGAACGACGAGAACGCCGGTTGCCATTGGGTCGAGCGTGCCCGTGTGACCGACCTGTTTGGTGTGATAGAGACGGCGGATCTTGCCCACAACGTCGTGTGAGGTCACGCCTGCGTGCTTGTGAACGAGCAGAACGCCGTCGGGCTCGAAAATATGCTCCTGTGCCATTATTTTACGATGAGGTCGTCAAGACGACGCTTCCGGACGTAGTGGATGCCGTTCTCGCGGTAGTAGGTGACACTGCCGTCGGCGGCGGGATCGGTGAGTCTGACCTCTTCGTCGGGCTTGCCGAGCGCGAGCACGAGCTGGGGCGATACTCCATCGGGAAGTCCCAAAACGGTGGGAAAGTCCTGCTTGGAGAAGCTGCTCATCATGCAACCGCCAAGCCCCATTTCGGATGCGGCGAGCATGATCGCTTCCGCGGCGATGCCCACGTCGATGAGAAGCTTCTCGGCGATGGGGGAGACGCCCGTGTCGGTGCAGATCACGATAAACGCGGCGGGACCGTGTCCCTTTGGAGGCAACTCGATGATATCGCGTACCTTGGTTGCCCAGCGCACACTGCTTTGTACGGCATCTCTTTCCGCTGTGTCGGTAACGAGACGGAATTTGAGCGCCTGGAGGTTGATGCTGGAGGCGGTAAAGCGTGCGTGATCGACAAGCGAGCGGAGCTGATCCTCTGTGACCGAGACGGCGGGATCGAAGCTGCGGTAGCTGCGCGTTGCGAGAATAAGATCTTTTAACATGGTAGTGCTATCCTTCGTTTGAATTTTTTGGGGAGTGGGGGACTTTTTCCAAGAAAAGTCCCCCACAAAGCTATTCTTTTTTAGTATCTCACCCAAGCGGAGTAGATGACCTGACCGCGCTCGGAAAAGCTGCGCTCGTATTCGGTCATAACGTTGCCTCCGTTTTTCTCGGAGTGATGCAGGTCGCGCGTTTGCCACTCGATCGTCAGTCCGCACTCCGCGAACTGCTCAAGGCTGAAATCAAAGAGCCCTTCGTTGTCAGTCTTGAGCTTGAGCATTCCGTGGGGCTTGAGCACCTTGCGGTAAAGCTCGAGGAAGCCCGTATGCGTCAGTCTGCGCTTGGCGTAGCCCTTTTTCGGCCACGGATCGCTGAAATTGAGGTACAAGCAATCCACACTTCCCTCGGGGAACCATTCTGCTACGTTGCGCGCGTCTCCAATGAGGAAGCGGAGGTTGTCCTCTCGCGTGTCCTTTGCCGCCATCGCCTTCTCCAGAGCAAGGCAGGCAACGTCGGGAACGCGCTCCATGGCGATCCAGTTTGCCTCGGGATGCTTTGCCGCCATTCCGACCGCGAAGTCTCCCTTGCCGCATCCGATCTCAAGATGGATCGGACGGGCGGTAGGGAAGGTGCTCTGCGGATCGAGTGTTTGGTTCTCTCCCTCCTCATTGACGGGAGCGGGGATCAAAATGTCCTTGCAAGCCGCGATGCGCTCGGCACCGTGCTTTTTTCTTCTCATTCTCATACGGGAATTTTGCCTTTCTTGGGATAGAATCGTTACAGCTCTTCCACCAGAGCGCAGATCTTGACGATCTCCGCGTTGGGGTCGCGCCACCAATCCATGCTCCACAGACGCTTGATGCGCCAACCGCGTGATTCCAGATATTTCTGACGGTGATAATCACGCTCACGTGCGGAGGAGGAGGTCTTGTAGAGCTTGCCGTCGCACTCGATGCCGAGGACGTACTTGCCCTCCTTGCGTACCGCGATGTCGATGCGGTAGCCGCCGATGCCGACCTGCGTGTCGATCTCGTAGCCGCGCTCGCGGAGTGCTTCCGCGACCTTTTGCGCGTATTCGGTCTCAAATGCCGCAGGCATGATGCCATAGGTATCACCGAAGGAGCGGAGAATAAGCTCTGCCTCGTCCTTGTTGCCCTCGCTGATCGCAAATGCGTATTCAAGATACTTTTTGAGAATCTTCGGTCCCTCGTTCTTCACGTCGTCGATGGAAAGCTCGGCAGGACGGAAGGAGGTGACGATATGGACCTTCTGCTTTGCGCGGCTGATTGCGACGTTGAGTCGGTTTTCGCCGCCCTTTTGGTTGAGCCAACCGAAATTGTGCATCAGCTTGCCGCGGCTGTTCTTTGCGTAGCCGATGGAGAATACGATCACGTCACGCTCGTCACCCTGTACGCTCTCAATGTTCTTGACAAAGAGACCGGTGTCCTCACCGTTGTCCTTGCGCGCCATTTCCTGGCGTACGGTGGTGCCGAATTTGGGATCCTTCACGCTCTCCTCATCGATGATATCATAGATCATATCACGCTGAGCGGAGTTGAAGGTGATGATACCGATGGTCTCGCGGTTCTTGCGCGTTGCGAGGAACTCGCGGAGCAGGGCAACCACGTGCTCTGCCTCGACGCGGTTTGCGCGACCCTCCCAGGTTGCCTTGTCGACGAGATGCACCTCGATCGGAGGCTTTTCGGGCATATCGGTGTTGGGGGCGACGAAGAGTCGACCCTTGTAGAACGCGTAGTTGGAGA
>JAFTJB010000135.1 GCA_017456625.1 Clostridia bacterium | reverse complement strand
TGGATGCCATTGCCGTTTTTCGTAATAAGGTCTTGAGGGGGAGAGGGTTTGGGAGAGGGGGGACTTCTCCTTTAAGAAGTCCCCCCTCTCCCAAGGTCTTTTCCTCTTTAGTCCTTCGATTTCAGCGCTAAATCGAGCCAAACGACTCCGAGGCTGAACGCATCGTGGAGTCCTTCCTTGCTTCCTTGTTTGATGATCTTGGAAGGATCCTTGGAATCGATCACTTGAATGAGAATGTTTTTGGGAACCTTTTTCCCGTTGACTTCCTTATAGGACATGATCTCAAGAATGAGAATACATTTCTCGGTCATGTCACCGTAGCAGATGGTGTCGCCCTCGCGAACGAGCGGCTTATCCATGTAATGCAAATAATCTCCCGTAACCAGGGGTCTGGTATCCTGCGGCATGTTGTTTTCCTCCTGAACATATGATTTTCGCGCGAGCGCGGAACAGTTAATAAAGATACTTATAATAGTATAACACAGAAACGGCGGGTTGTCAATCCCATTTTTTTCTTATTTTAGGATCACGGGATTGGAGACGAGGAGCGACTGCGGGGCGGTCGGCTCGCGGAGGGTGAGCGAGTAGAGCGAGATCGCGGCTTCACGGAGTGATTTTTGCGCGACGGATGCCCCATTGGTGGGGACGTCGGATGACCGTGTGACCGTTGGGATCGAGCCGACCTTTCGCTGGTGAGCCAAAAACGCGCAGCCCGTCGGGTTTGCGGCGAGTACCGTAACGTAGGACGGAGCGGCGGTCAGATCCTCTTTTTTGACACCCGTCAAGGCAAACAAAATCGCGCGCCGCAGGCGGGATTCGGTGTATTTTTTGGTCGAGGCAAGCGAGAGGAGCTCGTCGAGCGAGGTCGCCTGCTTTGCGGCGGAGACGAGACGGTTGCCAAGCCCACCGCCAAGCTCCGCGAGAGAGGAGAGCAGTTCGGGATCGCAGAGCCGCAAAAACGAAAGGATCGCGCGCTCGGCATAGTGAAGATCGGCAGGAAAGTGACCTGCTTGCTGTGCTTTTTCGATCGCGGTTGCCGTTTCGGGGAGAAGATGCGCGCGCGCGGCATCAAATCCGCTTGTGAGGAGCAGACGGCGGAGCGCGGTCGCGGAGGGATGTCCGTTTTCGGAGAGCGCGGAGTCGAGATAGGCGCTTCCCTCGCGTGGGATCGTGATGGGACGCATGGTGGATTGTCTGCGCATCAGCGCGCGGAGATAGGAGATCCCCAATACGTCATTGGAATAAAACGCGTCTCCGTCACCGCAAAGAGCGGCAAGCGTATCAAAGTACGCGCGTGCGGCACCAACCGCTTCGGTGGCGGTTTTTGCATACCGTTGCGCAAATTCATCGGACAGCGTGACACGGGCGGCGTGAGAAAGTCGCTCGACGGAGCCGCATTCACTGCCAAACCAAAGCTCCGTGACACCGAGGCGAGAAAGGATGTCCACACCCGCATCGGCAAAATAGTCAGCCCCTGCGGCAGAGTAGGGGTAGGGAAGCTCGAGGACAAGATCTGCACCGCCGTGGATGAGTGCCTCGGCGCGCGTGTAGGGATCCGAGATCGCCGCCTCTCCGCGCTCGGTAAAGTATCCGCTCATGACACAGATCACGGCATCGCAGCTTTCCTTTGCCATCGTTATAAGATGCTTGTGCCCGCTGTGAAAGGGATTGCACTCGCAAATAATACCCGCGGTTTTCATTCCCCGTCCTCCTTTCCGCGTTCGTTTTCTTCATTTTACCATAAAAAAACGGGATTTTCAAGGACTACTTTCACAAAGAGCGCGCCATTGCCCGAAATTTCTTATGATTTTTTACCGAAAACGATTTCAAATGCGAAAAATGCGAAAAAACTATTGACAAACATAGAAAAAATCGTTATAATAGATACTGTCGCATTTTATGTCAACCGAATTGGGGGTGGGTAACTGTGATTTTGGACATGACTCCGATGCTACGGGGTGAGACGGATCTGATTCTCATTGATTACCTGCTGACACCCCATCTTCCGGATGGCGCGGAGTTCGACGGAGACGCACACGTGGTGGGAAAGATCACCAATCAGGCGGGGCTGATGCTCCTCTCGATGGACGTATCGGTACCGTATCACGCAGAGTGTGCGCGCTGTCTGGACCCCGTCAGCGGAGAGTTTGCCGTTCAGCTTGAACGGACGGTCGTTGCCGCAGGAACTCTCACGGAGGAGCAGCTTGAGGAAAACGTGGACGAGTACGCCGTGATTGAGGACGGCAAGCTTGATCTGGACGAGCAGATCCGCGAGGAATTGCTTTTGTCCTTCCCCATGCGGATCCTGTGTGATGAGAGCTGTCAGGGGCTTTGCCCCAAATGCGGAAAGCCGCGTCGCTTGGGTGACTGCGGATGTTCCGCAAACGATCCGGATCCGCGGCTTGCCGTACTGAAAAAGCTGTTTGACAAAAATGAGGAAGATCAGTAATTTATTTATTTTTCGTATATCGTAGATATGCGTAAGAGGAGGTGTAAGCATGGCAGTACCGAAGAAAAAAGTATCCGCGGCTCGCAGAGACAAGAGACGTTCCAACAACAGCAAGCTCTCTATGCCCGGTGTGAACAAGTGTTCCAACCCCGCATGTGACGCATTCGTGAAGAATCACTGCGTTTGCAAGGTTTGCGGATTTTACAACGGCAAAAAGGTTCTCGACGTCAAGAAGGACGCGTAAGACCAAAGAAAAAACGCTTTGCGTGAGCAAAGCGTTTTTCTTTTTTAATCTTCTCCCTGTCTGTATTTGGAGGGGGAAACGCCGACCTTGCGGCGGAAGAGTCCCGAGAAATAGAACTCGTCCTCAAAGGAGAGGTAGGAGGCGATGTCGCGGATGGGCATCCCCGTATCGCGCAAAAGCTGCTTGGCGAGCTCGAGCTTGCGCGAAAGGACGTAGCGATAGGGTGGCATGCCCATCCCGCTGCGGAAGATGCGCTCTGCCTGCGAGGGAGAGCGCTCACAAGCCGCGGCAAGCTGCTCGATGCGGACGGTGTCGGTCTCGTGCAGGGCGATGTAATCCAGCATTTTTCGGAGCGGTGAGGAGAGGGGCTCCTTTTTTGCGTATAGTGACTCCGACATACGGTAGAAGAGCGAATGCAGGATAGAGGCGCATTTTTCGGTGATATGCTCGGTGCCTTGGTGGGTTGCGTAATATTGCAGCTTGAGAAGCAGATCCGAGGTGTCGAGCGCGGGGAAATGGTGGGTATCACGCACGCGATAGAGGGAGGCAAGCTGCTCGACCATGTCCCCCGAGACGTTGACCCAGATCTTTTCCCACGGGTCTGTGCGATCACTGTAATAGTGATGCGACTTTCCTGCGGGGAGAAAATAGGTGTCACCCGCGACGGGAGAGAATTTCTGCCCGTCTATCTCCACATGCCCCTTGCCTTGGACGACGAATTCGATGCAGCCAATGCGCGAGTGTGGACGGCTGATCACGTAATTTTTGTTCGGGTAGGTCGTTCCGCACATATGAAGTGTCAGCTCGGGCTGAGGCGGAGTGGAAAACGTGAGATGACTGAGCGAATAGATCTTTTCTTTTTGCATAGCTCCGCCTCCTTTCGGTCAAGCTTTGAGAGATTCGCGATATTCTTCGAGGGTGATGCCCTCCTCATGGATCCTTACGGCAACGTCACGTCCGACGTAACGGTAATGCCATGACTCATAGGCGTAGCCCGTCAGGTCCGTCTTGTCCTTTGGATAACGCAGGATAAAGCCAAAGCGATGGGCGTTGTCGGCAAGCCAAGAAAAGGAGGCGCCCGACTCAAATTCGTTGGTCAGCTCGGTCATGCTCGCGTTGATGAGATCCACGCAAAGCCCCGTCTGGTGCTCGCTCTTTCCCGGCTCGGCGGCATAGGAGAGGACCACGCGCAGAGCATCGTCTGCATCCAAGCCCGTGTCGCGTGCAAGGTCGTATTTTTCTTCGATATAGTCGGCACCGAGGCAGGCGTACGCCTCGTCGGTAAAGGATTTCTTTTCGTTTTTGAGATAAAGATCGAACAGATAGCTCTGTCTCTCGTTGCTGCGGTAGCCGCTTGTGACCATCACGTCGCGAATTCCGTCGTGCGCCATCTCGGCAAGCATGGCGGAGACGGCGTTTGCAGCGCGTACCTCCAATAGGATCTCCTTGCCCTCGGGCGTGATGGCAGGGGAGAGCGGGATGAGGTTTTTCGGCTCGTACCGGTCGTCACCGAACTCGTTGCGTGTTTTGCTCATGATCCTTTGATAGAAGGTATCGTCGGTCGAGAGATAGACCTCAAGCGCACGCGCCTCCTCGGAGCGGTAGGTATATACGGGCTCGGTACTCATGTCTTGCTCCTCCTCGGTGGTGTCGGTCGTCGTGCGCGATCTGTAGGGGTTTTTGAGCGTGCAGGCTTGCAGCAGGAGTGAGAGGATCAGGATTGGGATGATCCAAATTCGTTTCATGCGCGTTTTGTTTTTCTTTCTACGATAATGAAATAGGGGGAATTGGGGGAGTTGAGGATGTTGACGCGCGTGGCGCAGACCTTGAAGCGGCTCAGCCCCGAGAGATACTCGCAGATCATCTTGCCCTCCGCGTCTCCCTCCTCGTGTCCGGGATAGATGGCGATGTTGATGATACCGTCCTCGTCCATGAGATCGATCGCCGCCTCGATTGCGGGGAGCGTGGTCTCGCGGAGCGTGGTGATGGATTTGTCGCCGCCGGGGAGCCAGCCGAGGTTAAACATTCCCGCGCGGATCGGCTCCTTGACGTAGTTTTTCACGTTGTGATGCGAATCATGTATGAGGGTATAATTTTTCGGGCATCCGACCTCCTCGAGGTGACGGCGGGTGGATTCCACCGCCTGCGCCTGAATGTCGAACGCGTAAACGCGACCGTTTTCCCCAACGGTCTTGGAGAGAAATTCGGTGTCATAGCCGTTGCCCATGGTGAAATCCACCGCAACGTGCCCCTCGCCGAGGTGCGTAAGGATAAAATGCTTGTGGAGCTTGAGAAGATCGATCATTTGTCTGTGTCCTTTTCTTATTTGTTGTGAATATCCGAGCGGAGGAACTTGAAGGCGCGCTCAACGGCGTCCTTGGAGTTGTACCAGGGCTCCTTGTCGTAGCGGTAGTCGAACTTTTTGCAGAACCAGCTCACGTCCTTTTCGATGGTCTCCATGTATTTCTCCACGACGGCGGCGCACTGCGAGGCGAAGGCACCGATGCGGCGCTTGCCGAGGCGCTTCTGACCGACCTGAAGGAGCATACGGTAGTGGGGAAGACAGAAATAGGGTTGACTCTTGAGCTTGATGGAGAAGCGCGGGTCGGTCTCCCAGAGATAGACCGCGGTGTCCACCATGTTGTCGAAATTGTGCCCGATGCGGTCGCAGATGTAGCAGGTGGATTCCAATTCCCCGATGCGCTTGATGGGCTTGCTTCCCATACCGCCACCAAGACCGCCGTCGCGGATCTCCTTTTTCAGCTCGGCAAGGTGGCTCTCAAGCGTCAGTGCCATGCCGAGACGGTTTTTGCGGGTAAACATGAGGTCGTAATGGGTACGGCAAAAGCCACTTTTGTTGGTGCGGATGCGGATGGCGGGCTCCATCATGGAGGCGCCGAGAATGAGGTCGAGCTCGTCCTCCTCAAGCTTGCGGTAGAGCGAGCAGAGTGGGCAGCCGCAGGCGGGATTGGCGGCGCTTTTCTCGAACGCCTCGTTCACGGGAATGGTGAAATTCATATCCATTTGTAAAAAACCTCACTTTTTTCGGTTGTCAGTTGATTTGTCGATATCATTATATCATAGCAACCCTCCGCTTTCAAGTTGTTTTCAAGAAAAAGCAAAAAAGAGCCGTCATGAATTTTGCATAATTTTATAAAAAATACCATTTTTTTGGGTAATTGCGAAAAACGCTTGACGAGGCGAAAAAAATCACTTATAATAGGCTTGTTCATACAGAATTTTATCCTCAAAGGAGAGCTATTATGTACCGTATTGGAATTGACCTCGGTGGTACCAATATCGCCGCGGGAATCGTAAACGAAAAATTTGAGATCATCCATAAGGATAGCACCCCCACGCTCACGAGCCGCCCGAACGAGGAGATCGTTGCGGATATGGGCGCTTTGGTCAAAAAGATCATCGCGGATGCGGGGCTGACCGAGGCGGATATTGATGCCGTCGGCGTCGTTTCCCCCGGTGTCGTGGACGGAGAGACGGGATGCGTGATCTTTGCGGGCAATATGGGATTTAAAAATTTCCCCCTCGTTTCGCTCCTCAAGAGCCACATCTCTATTGAAAAGATCTACATCGAGAACGATGCCAACGCGGCGGCATGGGGCGAGGCGATCGCGGGTGCCGCAAAGGGGGCAAGATCCTCTGTCATGATCACGCTCGGCACGGGTGTCGGCGGCGGTATCGTTGATGGCGGCCGTGTGTTCAAGGGCTTTAACTCCGCTGCGGGCGAGCTTGGTCACATCGTCATTGAGACCGACGGCAGACCCTGCACCTGCGGCAGACGCGGCTGTTGGGAGGCGTATTCCTCCGCAACGGGTCTGATCAATATGACCAATGAAAAACTTGCGGAATGCGAAAAGAACGGTCGTCCCACCAAAATGACGGAGATCGTCGCAAATCGCGGCAAGGTTTCGGGGCGTACCGCGTTCGATGCCATGAGAATGGGCGACGAGGCGGCGCGTGAGGTCGTTGATATGTACGTCAAGTATCTTGCCGCTGGACTCACCAATATGGTCAATATCTTCCAGCCCGAGGTGCTCTCCATCGGTGGCGGTGTCTCCAATGAGGGGCAGTTCCTGCTCGATCTCGTAACGCCTTTGGTCGACCGTGAGCGCTTCGGTTCGGGACTCTTCCGGAGCACCGAGCTCCGTATCGCCCAGCTTCGCAACGATGCCGGCATCATCGGCGCCGCTGTTTTGGGGATGTGAGTGGTTTTTGGAAGGTAGGGATATGTGGGGAGAGGGAAAACTC
>JAFTJB010000014.1 GCA_017456625.1 Clostridia bacterium | reverse complement strand
TCATCATAGCAAGGAACGTTATGGATTGCGTGACGGTCAAGCAAAATCATGTCTGCGTGAGCACCGACTCGGATCTCGCCGCAATCCCGTCTTCCCTGCGCAATTGCTCCGTTTTTGGTGATAAGCGGAAAGAGCTCTTTTGCCGTAACCGATGCGGGATCATGCGAAACGCCCTTGTGCAGGATTGCCGCGGTCTGGTAATCGCGTAAAAGATCCAAACGGTTGTTCGATGCAACGCCGTCGGTACCCATCGCAACGTTGACACCCGCATCCAGCATTTTGCGGATCGGCATGACACCGCTTCCAAGCTTGAGGTTGCTGATGGGATTGTGGACCGCCGTGACCCCCTTTTGCGCAAGGATCTCGATATCACTGTCCGTTACCCAAACACAGTGCGCGGCAAGCGTAGGTGCATCAAAAACACCGAGATCGCGGAAAAATTCGGTCGGCGTTTTGCCGTGCCTTCCAATGCAGTCAAGATGCTCCTTCTCGGTCTCGGAAAGATGTAGCTGCATCAGAAGATCGCGCTCACAAGCAACGCGACCGACATACTCGCACGCGTGCGGAACGTTTGTATACTCCGCATGAAGCGAAAGATCGATCTTGAGTCTTCCGTCATCCGCATTGTGATAGCGATCGACCAGCTCCAGGGATTCACGCAAGCGGAAATCGTTTTTCATATCCGCGTTAGGATCAAAGGAAACGATGCAACGCGAGAGATTTGCCTTGATGCCAGTTTCGAGCACCGCCTCTGCTGTCGCATCCTCAAACATATACATATCCGAGAAGGAGACCACACCGAAGCGAAGCATTTCCGCAATGGCAAAGCGAGACGCGGAAAGCACACTTTCATAGGTCAAGCGATCCTCTGCGGGAAAAATGCGCTCCTCAAGCCAACGCTGGAGCGGAAGATCCTCTCCGTATCCGCGAAAAAGCGTCATTGCGGCATGGCAATGCGCGTTGTAAAAGCCCGGGATCAGCAGATTGTTCTCGCAATCGATCACTTGATCTGCTTGAATATCAGGCGTTTTTTCGGTAATTTCCGTAATTTTTTTATCTTCCACAACAACGTTGACTGCCCTTGAGGAAAATCCATATTCGGGCAGAAGCGTTGCGTTTTTGAGTAAAATTTTCATCAAATGAATTCCTTATACAGTGAATTTTCGGTGATATACGCCCCCGAAACGGGCTTGATTTCACCAAGCTTATCCAGAAGTGCTTCCGCATCCTTCCAAAATGCATTCTCGCGAGACATCTTGGCAAGAATGTCCTCAAGATATGGCTTGAGCATACCGATCTCATACGGCATGGTAGAATCGATAAAGTAATCGCAGCTATCCGCATACGGGAAAATGCTTTTTTCCTCATTGGCGCGCACACTTTGCCAGAGATAGAAGGTAAACTCCGGCACACTCGCGCGGAAGTGATAGTCTCTGACCAAACGGCGCATCAAGCGGATCTCATTGGGAACAAACATCTGCCCCGCGATCTCAATCGCCGATTCGGGATAAATGTAAATATTCCGATAAGTCGCACGGCGCAAAATCTCGTTGACTCTTGGATAAAGGACTTGAATTCCCTCCACAAGGAAAACGTCACTGGGATCGGGATCGATCGTCTCACCCTTGACTCGAAGTCCCGATTTAAAATCAAAGCGAGGTAGCTCAGTTGGATCGTTGCGCATCAGCGACTCGATCTTTTCTGCAAAGAGCCCCATGTCAATGGTATCCTCGGAATCGTAGTCGATTTCAATGTTAGGATCCGCATCCGCACGGTCCTGCAGATATTCCTTTTCAAAGTAAAAATCGTCAAGTGAGATTACGTGCACGCGGTGCCCGTGTCGCTCCAAGTAATCGGTCAGCTTCTTCGCGGCTGTGGTCTTTCCCGAGCAGGTTGGACCCGTTAAGCCGAGAAAACGCAGATCACGGATCTTTGAAATGGCACGCGCGGTATTTATCATTCGTTCTTCGAGATCAAGATCCCAATACGTAACGAATTTGCGCGCCTCGTCCTGCGATTTCAAATTTTTAACCTTGTAAAATTGCTTCATTTGTATACACTCCTCTCCTATAAAAGAGGTTCGTCGGCAATCAATTCTCGAGCAAGCCGTGCGTGCGATAGAACGCCTCCATTGCGGCGGTCTTATCCTTAGTGCTTTGATCAACGAGATATTCATACGGATACTTTGGATAGAACAGTCGCTCAATGACGGGCTTTCCGCCATCCTTCGGCTTGTAATCCACCATCTTGGAGACAGCACCTGCACCGACCGCAAAAATGGAGTGAACCTCTTCCATCATATATATGTTGTAAAGTCCCTCGGTGCCATCCAAAGCAAATCCGACGTTCTCAAAATTTCCAACAGTGTTCTTCTGACGGTACATATAGTACGGATTATAGCCGCATTGCTGTGCTCGAAGCTGTGTGTAATCCACGCATTTGCCCGCATCACCGCCGCGCAAGGAATAAATGTGAGTTCCCTGCTTTAAGATGTCCGCCGCCTTTTTGACACAGAAGGTATGTACGGTAATGTTTTCGGGGTGCAATGCAAGAATACGGTCAAACGTATTGGAGAAGGTTTTGAACGCATCTCCGGGGAGACCGACGATAAGGTCGGTATTGATGCACGGAATGCCCGACTCGCGCGCAATCTCAAACGCACGGACAAAGTCGTCTGCCGTGTGCGAGCGTCCGATCTCCTTGAGCACCTCGTCGGAAAGCGACTGCGGATTGACACAAATTCTGTTCACTCCGTATTCAGCCGCGACCGCAAGCTTTTCCGCTGTGATCGTATCGGGTCTACCCGATTCAAGCGTATATTCCTCCAATGCTTTGACGTCGGTAAGCTCTGCGATCTCGGAGAGCAGCATACGGAGCTGATCCGCCTCAAGGATGGTCGGTGTTCCACCGCCGATATATAGAGTCTTGACACGGAGCCCCAGTTCCTTGATCTTTGCAAAGGTCTCCTTAAGATCGGCGATCAGATGCACGAGATACTCGGGGATCAAATCGAGAAGCTTTTTGGAGGTATAGGAGACAAACGAGCAATAGGAGCAGCGCGAGGGACAGAACGGAATTGCAACGTATACGCTGCAATCGCGCTGATCGGGCGTGCCGATGAGTCTCTGCTCGGTGATCGCGATATCGGTTGCAAGAGCCGCTTTTTTCGGAATAACGAGATAATCGGACGTGAGGATCTTCTTGACCCTTGTTTTACTGTATCCCTGCTGCAACAGCTCGGTCGCGACCTTGGAGGGGCGTACACCTGTCAGCATACCCCAAGAGGGACGGTAGCCGACCAGCTCGCCGCAAGCCGCAACAACCGCCGCGCCGCAAGCCAGCTTTGCGGTCTTTTCTTTATCAAAATATACGGAATATTCCAGCTGCTTGACCGCCTCTGCGGTCTTTCCGTTCGCGGAGACACAAACGGATGCCTCGATACCTCCTTCGATCTCGGTCAGCTTGAGAGAGAGCTCGGGAGCATCGGGATCATCTGCCTCGGCAGCGCCAAACTTAGCTCCTGGGAAGAAGATCATGCACAACGTCTGAACGTAGTATACGTTTATTTTCCCGTCTAATTTCAGTTTCATAACAAAAATCCTTTATTTCTTCTTTTTTAAGACTTCACTGTCCATAACGATGGTGACAGGACCGTTGTTCAGGAGTGTAACCTCCATATGTGCACCAAACACGCCTGCCTCTACGCGGCGAACCTCGCGGGAAACCAAGGATTTGAAGTATTCGTAAAGTCGGTTTGCCTCATCCGGCTTTGCAGACTCCAAAAAATCGGGACGGTTTCCGTGGCGATAGTTTGCGAGCAGTGTGAACTGCGAAATAACCAGCATTTCCCCATCGATATCCTTGATGGAAAGATTCATTTTTCCGTTTTCATCCTCGAAAATGCGAAGATTTACAATCTTCTTCGCAAGCAACTCGGCATCCTGCTCGGTGTCGCCCTGTGCAACGCCCAGCAGGATCATGTAACCTGCATTGCAGCTGCCTGTCGTTGCTCCGTCCACCACGACCGATGCGTGTGCGACGCGTTGTATGACTGCTTTCATTTGTTTGGTTCGATCCTTTCTTTACGGATCACGAGAATCCGCGCGAGATATTGGAAACTCCGTTGAGCCCGCGCAGGCGCGAGACAATGGAATTGTAATGGTCGATGTTTCTGCATCCGACCTTGAGGCTGATGATAGAGCCTTCGTTTTGATGGATCACATTGATCTGTAAAATAGAAACGCGCATATCGGCAAGCGCTACGGAAATATCGGCAAGCATACCGATACGGTCGTCGGCACGGATCTGCAAGAGTGCCTCGTAGATGCTGCTGTCACTTCCCTTCGCCTCGGTGTTCTCCCAATACGCTTCCTTCCACCGATCGCGATTTTCCTCCGCCTTCAATCCCTGGAGCACGTTCGGGCAATCCTTTTTGTGGATGGAAATACCAAAGCCCTTGGTAATAAAGCCGATAACCGAGTCGCCCGGCAACGGATTGCAGCATTTTGCAAACTTGACCATACATCCCGCTTCTCCGTCAACGATAATTCCGCTGTTAGATTTGACGTGCTTGGTTTTGGTTGCGACAACGATCTGTTCGGGTTCCTTTTTGGCAGGCTGGTCGCTCTGCTCGGTCTTGATCACACGAGCGCAAACGTCCTCAATGCGATTAGCGATCTTGGACATCATTACGCCGCCGTAACCGATCGCGTTATAAAGATCCTCGGCGGAATTGAAGCCGAATTTCTCGCTGATCGCGGTGGTGACGGCATCTCTCTGCGCCTCGGAGCAGGACTTGGCATACTTTTTGATCTCGGACTCCATGAGAGATTTACCGAGTGCGATATTATCGGATTTCTTCTCGCGCTTGAACCACATACGGATCTTGGCGCGCGCGGCACTTGTTTTTACAATTCCAAGCCAATCTCGGCTCGGTCCCTTGGAGGAGGACGAGGTCAGGATCTCCACGATCTCTCCGTTCTCCAGCTTTCGGTCGATCGGTACGATCATACCGTTGATCTTACCGCCGATCATCTTGTCTCCAACCGCCGAGTGGATCGCGTAAGCAAAGTCGATGACCGTCGAGCCGCTCGGGAGCGCAATCACGTCACCCTTCGGCGTAAACACAAAGACCTCATCATGGAAAATATCGGTCTTGAGTGCATTCATGAACTCATCCGGATCTCGTTGGTCGTCCTCGGTTTCAAGGAGGCGCGCGATCCATTCAAGCTTCTTATCCATCTCCTCCTTGGAGGTTGCACCCGATTTATACTTCCAATGCGCAGCAATACCGTATTCCGCTATATGATGCATATCCCACGTGCGGATCTGTACCTCGAACGGAATACCGTCGCGACCGATAACGGTAGTATGGAGCGAGCGATACATATTGGGCTTTGGCGTGGAGATGTAATCCTTGAAGCGTCCGGGAATAGAATTGAACATCTCGTGGATCAAGCCGAGCGCCGTATAGCACTCCAGCTCGGTATCCACAATGATACGGAGCGCGTAGACATCGTAGATCTCATCGAAGGATTTATTCTGATTGTCCATCTTCTTGTAGATCGAATAAACCGATTTGATACGTCCCTCAAGCGTGAAGGAAATGTTGTTCTCCTCCATTTTCTTGGAAACGTCTGCAC
>JAFTJB010000134.1 GCA_017456625.1 Clostridia bacterium | reverse complement strand
GCTCCTGCGTGATATAGCGCTCGCAGTTGGCAAGCGTCTGCTTTCTGATGTAACGCTCGGGAACCATGGAAAGGAAGGATTTTGTAACTTCGATGTAATACCCAAAGACCTTATTATAGCTGATCTTGAGCTTATTGATGCCTGTTTTTTCGCGCTCGTCCGCTTCGATCTTCTCGATCCAGCCCTTGCCGTCCTTCATAATGGAGCGAAGCTGATCGACGTCCGCGTTGTAGCCGTCCGCAATGATACCGCCCTCACGCAGAGAGAACGGAGGCTCCTCACAGATCGCGCTTGTGATCGCGTTGCAAACGTCCTCCAGCACGTCAAGCTCGTTACAAATGCGGGAGATTTCCTCACTTTTGCATTTTTGGAGCAGTGATTTGACCTCGGGCAGAACGGCTGCGGTATTGCTCACCGCACGCAGATCCTTGCCGTTCGCGCTTCCGTAAACGATACGGGTAACAAGGCGCTCTAGATCGAGCACGTGTGAGAGCAGCTCTCCAAGCTCCTCGCGAAGCATGAAATCATCGCAAAGCTCCCCCACCGCACCTTGGCGAAGCACGATCTCGGAGGGCTTGAGCAACGGGTGCTCCACCCATTTGCGCAGCATACGCGCGCCCGCCGCGGTCTTGGTCTTATCCAATACCCAAAGCAAGGAGCCGCGCTTTTCCTTGGAGCGCATGGATTCGGTCAGCTCAAGATTGCGGCGCGTGTTGATATCCATTTCGAGATACTGCCCGTCTGAATACACGTTGAGTGTCTTGATATAGGAAATATCGCTCTTTTCGGTTTCGACAAGATAATTGAGCACGGCACCGACTGCACGGATCAAAGCATCATCCTCAAGCACCTCTGTGCGCACGCTGTCTCCAAACTGCTCGCGTACACGCGCCTTCGCCTCATCAAGCGCAAAGCGCGCGTTCTGCGCATCGTCCAGCATCGTTTCCATACGCGTATCGATAAACTCGCCGATCTCTCCCATATGCGTACGGCTGAGATTACACAAAATCTCTCTCGGCGCATAGGTTCCAAGCTCGTTTTTCAACCGCGCGTCCATGTTGTTTCCATCAAAGGAGGTTGCATAGACCTGCGCCGTTGAAATATCGGCAAAGCAAACACCGTAGGAAAACTCGCCCATATAAAGCGCGCAAAGATAGTTATTCTTTTGTTCGGTCAACAGATTGGATTCGATCAGCGTACCGGGAGTGACCACGCGAATGACCTCGCGGCGCACCAAGCCCTTTGCGGTTGCGGGATCCTCAACCTGCTCGCAAATGGCAACCTTATATCCCTTTTCGATCAATCTGCCGATATAGGTTTCGGAGGAATGGAACGGCACACCGCACATCGGCGCGCGCTCGGTCTCGCCGCAGTCACGCCCCGTAAGCGTCAACTCCAATTCTCTCGAAACAAGGATCGCATCATCAAAGAACATCTCGTAAAAGTCGCCCAAGCGATAGAACAGAAGATAGTCCTTATACTGATTTTTGATCTCAAAATATTGCTCCATCATAGGAGTCATAGTCCATCTCTCCTTCGTTGCGTTTTTGGAATTACGCGAAAAACGATCAGTGGCAGCCGCCGCAGGTTCTGCAATCGTGCGTGCAGCCCGCGCTCTCCTCGCCTGTGATCTGCGTCATGATGGTATTGTTGACCGCATTCATCAGCTCGTTGACCACACCCTGCGTGCGGTTCAGCTCTACGACTGTCGGATGCTCGGCAATCAGCTTGTAGAGCGTGTCGATGCGCTTCTGAATGACCTCGATAAAGTTCATATCACGCTCGGGCTTTGCGATCTCGTTCTGCATCGCCTTCTGCTGCACCTCGTATTCGATCATATATTTCTTCAGTGCGGGATCCTCCTCGTATGCCTTCTTCGCGTTTTCCAGCTCGATCAAGCGGGGATCGTCCTTGAGCTTTCTGCCAAGCTCTGCGGCAAGTTCAAAAATTTCCATGATTTAATTCTCCTTTTTCTTTCCATAAAATGCATAAGGGTCGGCGCGCTCAATCGTCACCTCAACGAATTTTCCTACGTCTTCGGGCAAGCCCTCAAAGAATGCGATCTTGTTACCCTCCGTGCGCCCCGAATAAAGCGCTGCGTTGCCCTTGCTCACACCGTCACACAAAACGGTAAGTGTTTTTCCAACGTACGCTTGATTTTTTTCCAATCCGATCTGCTCCTGAAGCTTGAGCAGGCGCGAAAATCGCTCGCTTTGCACAGCCTTGGGGATCTGATCCTCCATGCTTGCGGCAGGCGTTCCCTTGCGCGGCGAGTAAATAAAGGAATACAGCATATCAAAGCGCACGGTCTCCAGCATATGCAAGGTTCCCGCAAAATCGTCCTCACTCTCTCCCGGGAAACCGACGATGATGTCCGACGTAACGGTCACGTCGGGCATTTTTTCTCTCATATAGCGAACGATCTCGCCGTATTTCGCGGTGTCGTAGCGGCGATTCATGCGTTTGAGGATCTCATCGCTTCCCGACTGCATAGGCAGGTGGAACTGATGCGCAATATGCTCGGACGATGCCATCACATCAATGAGCTTGCGGCTCGCGTCCTTTGGATGGCTCGTCATAAAGCGCAGACGGTATTCTCCCGGAATGCGGTCAAGCTCCGCCAAAAGATCCGCAAAATCATAGCCGTCTTCGAGATCCTTTCCGTAAGAGTTGACGTTTTGACCGAGCAGAGTGATATCTCGGTAGCCCTCGCGGACCAATTGCGAAACCTCGTCAACGATATACGCAGGCTTTCGGCTACGCTCTCTACCGCGCACGTACGGCACGATGCAGTAAGAGCAGAAATTGTTACATCCGTACATGATCGAAACCCAAGCACGATAATCGCTCGCACGACGCACGGGAAGCCCCTCCGAAACGGGATAAAGCTTCTCCTCAATCTCGTAAAGCCGCTTGCCCTTTGCGAGCTTTTTGCAAAGCAATTCGGGAAAGCGATACAGAGACGAGGTGCCGAAAATGAAATCGACGTAGGGATAACGGAATTTGATATCGTCCTTTCGATGCTCCTGCACGACCATGCAACCGCACATACCGATGACAAGCGAAGGCTTCTTTGCCTTCAGGTGCTTGTACTGCCCGACAATGGAGAGTGCCTTTTGCTCGGCGTGCTCGCGAATGGCGCAGGTATTGACCATGATTAGATCGGCATCCTCGGGCGTATCGGTAATATCATACCCCATTTCTACCGCCATACCCGCGATCTTTTCGCTATCCGCCTCATTTTGTTGACAACCGAAGGTCAAAACAAACGCACGGCGGCGCACACCCTGCTCTGTAAAATAGAGCTCGTTATCCGCACGCATCTGCGCAATATATTTACTTTGCTCGGCAACCTCCAAGGAGGGCTGCAAATCCTTATCCAACATAAAACCAAGCCTCTCTTCGCGCGCGCAAACCACTCTGCCACACGAAACCATAATTATATTTCATTATACTACAAATGAAGAAAAAAGTCAAGATTTGCGGCGTTTCATTTTTCTTTTTTTGTAAAAAATAAAAGAGATGCCGTTACACAGCATCTCTTTTGTTTGCTCAATTCTTGTGAAACATATTCTTGAGTCGGGAAATGAAGTGCTTTTGGTCCAAAATCAGATAGCAAAGCGCCTTTTTCCACTTCGGATAGCCCATGAACGCGTTGCGAAGCTTCTCGTCCTGCGAATTCTTGTGAATGAACTCAAGATCCGCGATCTCACCGATCTTCTCAAGCGCAAATTTGGACACGTCACGGTTCCACAAGCTCAACGCGGAAACGTTCTTGTCACCCAAGCCAACGTCATCCTCAAAGATCACGCAGCCAAAGAGCTTGCGGTCAACTGCTTTGGAATAGTGCAGATAATACTCAAACGGATAGGACATATCCGCCTTCTGATACGTAAGCAGCTCCGAATATTCTCCAAAGAGCGTTTTCATATCACGCACAAAGTCAAGCGCCGCATTTTGCACGGTCTTGGTAATGATCTCGTTTGCGGGATTTGTCTTGTACTCCTCAAAGACCGGGGTCAGCTTGCCATCTCGCTCCTCATATCCCAGCGTTGAAGGTGCGGGACACATAAAAACGTGCTCGCGGACAACACCGATGATCGCGGGCTTGTAATCGTAGAAGGTCTCGTTATAAAACCCATCCGTACGGACACGGTCGTTGAGAATCTGCGAGCTTCCGTGAATATACAAGCTGTCAATGGGATATCCCAAAAGCTTGGTCAGAACCGATTCGCATCTGCCGCTGTATCCAATGTCAAACATGAGATCATTTTGTCCGATCAGCTCGGAGAAATACGCGGCAAGCTTTTGGTTATTGACCTTCAGCTTTTCATAATCCAAAGCTTCCGCCAAAAGATTGACGGTATAGAAAAATTGCTCTCTCGATTGAAAGGTTTCTGTGAATACGGTGGCACCGAGCTTGCCCTGAAGCGAGGGATATCCGTCGCGATAGCAATCAAGGAACATTTTTTCCAGCTTTTCGGGAGAGGAATTCGGCACGACGATCTTGTTTAAGAACGCATACAGATCGGTCGGTCCCTTGACATCCGCCAGAGCAAGTGCTTTACGGGAAACGTAAAGATAATTGTCGGACGGCAAGGTCTTGTCATATGCCTTGAAAACGTGATACGCCTCCATCGGCAGGTATCCGTCACGCGCGACGAAATGGATCCGATTCGGCTTCTTTCTCTTGATCTTATCAACGATCCAATCGGTGACCGCGTAGAGATACTGCCCCAATGCAAAATAACCGATATACGAGGGATCGGCATTAAAATCCGATTCGCGAGAGAATGTTTCAAACGGATCGTCACACAAACGGTTTGCGACCAACGCCATTGCAACGCGGTAGCCGAAATAGCTGTTTTCCGCATTCAAGCCGTCACGCATCTGTCCCGTACGTCCCAAAATGCGCACGTACGCATTTCCCTTATATACGTTTGGTACACGGTCGCAGAAAAGATCCACAGGGCGCGGCAGGTGTACGGCTCTCCAGCCCATCGAGCGCGGATACTCCACGTCACTGACCGCATTGTCTCCAACGTGCAAAAGCTCACTCGCAGAGCAACCAAGCTCCTTTTGAATGTGCTTGTACAGTCGCTTTGTGGCCTTTGCGATACGAAGCGTAGAGGAAAGATAGACGCGGTCAAATTCATAACCGTTCTTCTGCAGGATCTTCTCCACCGTTTCCTGCGGCAAATACATATCCGAGGTAGCAATGACCTGCTTGCCCATACTCTTCGCAAGCCTGTAAAGCTGTGCGCCCATTTTGCGGATACCCGAGAAACGAAGCTCAAGTGCCAATTCCATCTGCTTGAGCTGCTCGAGCAAGGCATGATCCAAGCGATAGCTCCGCTCGATCTCTGCATAGATCTCGTCTATCGTAATATCGTCATACTTTTCCTTCAATCCTTCACGGCACTTCTTCTCCGCAGAAATACGGATATCCGCAAAGCTGACGTAAGAGGAGGTTTCAAACAAGCGGTTAAAGGTATCGTTGAGAAGATAGAACAGATCGGAAGGGGTCCAGAACGGGCGCAAAATGAGCGTATCAAAAATATCAAAGCTGACCGTACGCACGTCTGCAGAGCAGATTTCTCGCTTTGCCTGCTCCATTTGCTCAAGAAGCGCCAGATCGACCTTGGTTTCAACCGAATAGAAGTAATAGTAACGGTCGTGATAATCGATCACGTCATCTGCATCCTCGATCTCAAACGCGCTTCTGATGGTGTTGGAGTCGTTCTTTTTATTGGTGTAGGCATCGGACTTTAAAAAGCCAAAATACATTCTCGCGTAATAGAGCTTGAATGCGTAGAAATTTCTGTAATACTTTTCCGTGAGCCCGAATTTCTCCATCTGCATCTCAAGGAGGGTGAACGCATTGACAACACTGTTAATATTCTGAAGTGTCTTTTCGCGCTCAAATTCACCAACCGTGCTTTGATTTTGATTGGAACGGTTGTAATAGTAAAACGCGCCGTGCGTGATGTTGCTGACCTTCTTGGCTCTTACCCAGATCGCGCCGGAAAAAGCAATATCCTCGCACATGACAAGTCGCGGATGATCTGCGGAAAAGCGTTCAAGATCCGGTAGCGCATCATCCCAAAGGTGTCTCGCGTAAAGCTTATTCCATGCGAGGTGCCACGAATAACAGGTTCCCTCCTGCGAAATAAAGCTACGGAAGACCGCATCCCCCTCCAATCGGATCTCCTGGCGAAGCGGATCAAGATTATAAAAGGTCTTATAATCGGCTGCGTAATCGCAAAGGAACTGACCGATGGTGATATCGTTTCCTTTCTTCTCTGCGGTCTCGTAAAGCAGACGGAACCAGTCAAAGCTGACGGCATCATCGGCATCTACAAATGCGATATAGTCACCGTGAGACGCCTTGACACCCGTAATGCGAGCTTGGAAAAGCCCGAGATTTTTCGGGTGCTCCAAAAGCGTGACACGGGGATCGTCCTCGGTAATTTTTCGCACGATCTCCGCGGAACGGTCCGTGCTTCCGTCATTCACAACGATGATCTCCAAGTCCCGCATACTCTGATCGCGGATCGACCACAGACATTTTTCGATATATTCTTCGCCGTTGTAGATCGGAATGATGACCGAGATCGGGATCTTATGCTCATTTTGATTGATCATACGATTCGATTTCTCCTTTCAAAAAGGATACAAGTATAGTTTTTGCCGCATCGGAGCGGCGGCTACAGCCGCTCGCTCCGACACGGCAATGAAAAAAATCAGAATTCCATCTTCTTTTCAATGTAGGATCTGAGCTCGGCGATCGGGATACGAACCTGCTCCATCGTGTCACGGTCACGAACCGTTACACAGTTGTCCGCCTCAATTCCCTTCTCCGCATCACCAACCGTATCAAAGTCAACGGTGATGCAAAGAGGCGTACCGATCTCATCCTCGCGGCGGTATCTCTTACCGATCGAGCCTGCCTCATCGTAATCGACCATGAAATACTTCGCAAGCTCCTCATAGATCTCGGTTGCCTTGCCGCTAAGCTTCTTGGAAAGAGGAAGCACTGCCGCCTTGTAGGGCGCGAGAGCGGGATGCAGGTGAAGAACCGTACGAACGTCATTCTTCGCCTCGTCGATTACTTCCTCGTCGTATGCATCTACAAGGAACGCGAGAGCCACACGGTCCGCACCGAGAGAGGGCTCGGCAACGTAAGGAATGTAATGCTCACCCGTTTCCTGATCGAAATAGGTCATATCCTTACCACTGTGGGTCTGATGCTGACCGAGGTCGTAGTCGGTACGGTCTGCGATACCCCAAAGCTCGCCCCAACCGAACGGGAACAGGAACTCGAAGTCGGTGGTTGCCTTGGAATAGAAGCAAAGCTCCTCGGGATCATGGTCGCGCAGGCGAAGGTTCTCTCCGCGCATACCAAGCTTAAGCAGGAACTGATGGCAGTAATCCTTCCAATATGCAAACCACTCAAGGTCTGTTCCGGGCTTGCAGAAAAACTCAAGCTCCATCTG
>JAFTJB010000133.1 GCA_017456625.1 Clostridia bacterium | reverse complement strand
TTGCAGATTACGCGGATGGGCAAGCGCTCGATCCCGAGCGGTACATGGCGGACGCGGACTACAACGTCTATTATGCCGAGGGTGTAGTGCTCCCGAAGCTCTGGGAGATGGAGATCGATCTGATCCGAATTGTAGAGACCGCAACGCAATCCTACTCGGTGGGGACCGTTGACGATGCCGCGACGGTGGAACGGGTGATCGCACTCTATCAAAACGGCTTTTCCGTGCCTTATACCGATGCCGATTGCAACTTCCGCGTCAAGGAGCTTGAGAGCGAGCGGCTTGCGTTTTCCTCCGAGAAATACGGCGGATTTTACTACGTATTGCAGTATTACCGCTTTGAGGAGAGCGTGACGCTGACTCGAGAGGTCGAGGACTTTGACAGCTTTGCGCCCACGCTCGATTTTCCGTACGCGCTCGAGGAGCACAACGGCAGGACCTACGTCCGCTACGACATGGGAAAGAACTTTTTGCACGATCCCGCGACGGGGCTTTGCTATCCTACGGGGACGTTGCTCGATTCTTACTATCACAACGCAAATTGACCGAAGGGAGAAGGGTATGCCTGTTTGTATGCTTGAGGAACAAATGAATACGGCAAGGGACGAGGATCGCGCGCTTCGCGTTTGCTTCGTCTGCACGGGCAATACCTGTCGCTCTCCCATGGCGGAGGCGGTGGCAAATCACCTCTCCCGTCAGCGAAAGAACGATGCGATGCCGATCGTTGCTGCCAGCGCGGGGCTTTATGCCAACGACGGAGAGCCCATCGCGCGGAATGCCGCAGAGGCACTTCGGGCGGCGGGGATTACACCCACGGAGGGCAGGGATTACCGTTTGCATACCGCGCACACGCTGACCGCGCAGGAGGTCGAAAAATATGATCTTCTCGTGGGGCTTGGCGGCTCGCACTGTATGGAGCTGCTCATGCGTTTCCCGCAGGCGGCACAAAGGATCGTCGGCATGCCCACACCCATCGCGGATCCCTTTGGCGGAGATCTTGCGACCTATGCCGCGTGTCTGGAGCAGATCACGGCAGGAGTAAAGACGTTGCTCTTTTCGTCGGAGCCCGAGGAGGAGCGGCATGACGGTTGAAAAAATGACGGCGGCGCATCTTGATGACGTTGCCGAATTGGAGAGGCTCTGCTTTTCGGAGCCATGGAGCCGCAAGGCGCTCGAATTGCTCTTGACGGATGAGGCTGTGGGCTTTGTCTCGGTCGAGGACGGTCGTGTGATCGCGTACGGAGGAATGCTCTTGACCCCGTTTGAGGGGCAGGTGACCAATATTGCCGTACATGAAGGCTACCGCAGACGTGGGCTTGGGCGTGCGATCGTGGATGCACTCCGAGAGGAGGCGACGGCAAGAGGGCTGGAGCAGATCTCCCTGGAGGTGCGTGTCTCCAACGAGGCAGCGATCACGCTTTATCGGCACGCGGGCTTTTACGATGCGGGCATGCGGCGGCGATTTTATCGCAATCCACCCGAGGACGCGAGAGTCATGCTCCTGCCTCTTGGATGAAAGAAAACAAAACGGAAAGGATGCCCGAGGCGCAAGCCATGAGGGGCAAATGCTATGTATATTCTCGGAATGGAAAGCTCCTGCGACGAGACCTCTGCCGCAGTAGTGGAAATGGGGGAGGGCGTACGCGCCATCCGCTCCAATATCGTCGCCTCGCAGATCGAGGTGCACAGGCTCTACGGCGGCGTAGTCCCCGAGATCGCGAGCCGTGCGCACATTGAGGCGATCTCAAAAATTACTTATGAGGCATTGGATGAGGCGGGGATCACCCTTGCGGACGTCGGTGCCATTGCCGTCACGGCAAATCCGGGTTTGATCGGTGCCTTGCTGGTCGGTGTGAATTTCGCAAAATCGTTGGCGTATGCAAAAAAGATCCCGCTTGTGCCCGTCAATCACATTCACGGTCACGTTGCGGCGGCGTATCTTTCCAATCCCACGCTCGAGCCGCCCTTTTTGGCGATCGTAGTGTCGGGTGGGCACACGTCACTTTACCGCGTGGACGATTACACGCATTTTGAGGAGATCGGCGCGACGCGCGACGATGCGGCGGGCGAGGCGTTCGATAAGATCGGGCGCGTCATCGGTCTCCCGTATCCGGGCGGTGCGGCGCTGGACAAGCTTGCCTACGAGGGTGACCCCAAGGCGATCAATCTGCCGTCCCCTGCGCTCGCGGGAGATACGCTGGATTTCTCCTTCAGCGGCATCAAGACAGCGACCCTCAATTACCTCAACGGTATGGCGCAAAAGGGGCAGACGGTGAGCTATGCCGACGTTGCGGCGTGCTATACCGACAGGATCGTGCGCGCCATCACGCAAAAGACCGCGCAAGCGCTGGAGACCACGGGGCTTTCTACCTTGGTTTTGGCGGGCGGCGTTGCGGCAAACAGCCATTTGCGCGCCTCTCTTGAGAGAATGTGCAAAACGCGAGGCATCACACTTGCAATGCCCGAGCGCGGGCTTTGCGGAGACAACGCGGCAATGATCGGCGCGGCAGGATACTTCGAGTATCTTCGCGGCAACCTTGCCAATACCTCTCTCAACGCCTCTGCGGCGGACTGAAAACGAACGAATGGGCAATCGCCCCCACAGGATGGTTGGAGCCGCGTGAAATTTGGCTCAACCGAAAAGAAAGGAATCGATTCATGGAAACGGAACAGTACGAAAAAAGTGATATGGGTGCGCATACCGACCGCCCCAACGTCTCTCCCGCGGTCATTCGCCGTTTGCCGCGTTATTTCCGCTATCTGCGTGAGCTGATCAGACAGGGAAAAATGCGCATCAGCTCGAGCGAGCTTTCGGCAATGATGAACGTCACAGCCTCGCAGATCCGCCAGGATCTCAATTGCTTCGGCGGCTTCGGTCAGCAGGGCTACGGATATAACGTCAACTATCTTTATGCGAAGATCTGCGAGCTGCTCGGTGTGAGCCGTGGACTTTGCGGCATCATCATCGGTGCGGGCGACCTCGGTCGCGCGCTGGTGCGCAGCTCGATGTTTGAGAAGCGCGGCGTGGATATCGTTGCGATGTTCGACGTGGATCCCGCGCTCATCGGACGTGAGGTCGGCGGCGTAACGGTCTACGATATGAAGGAGCTGGAATCCTTCTGCGAGCGGATGACGGTGGATCTCGCGGTGCTCACGCTTCCCAAGGATCAGGTCGTGGAGGAATCCCACCGCTTGATCGAGATCGGCATCGGAGGCCTTTGGAACTTCACGGGGAAGGATCTCAACTACGATCCCGAGCGCGTGGTGGTGGAGAACGTACATCTCGGCGACTCGCTTATGATCCTCGATTATCTGATCTGCCGTAACACCGATGCGCACGCAAACGACAAAGAGAATTGACCCACGCGGAAAGGATAGATTGATCTATGAAATTGAAATTTGGAGAGGACGTGCTCGTTCTGCCCGCACGCGTGCTCGCTTGCTGTGACAAGGCGGATGCCGCAGAGCTGCGCGTACTCCTCTGGCTCGCCTCGGATCTTTCCCTCGCGGAGAAGCCGCTCCAGCTCGCAAGGCTCGCGGGCTGTAGCGAGAAGGCGGTAAACGCTGCGATCTCGCTCTGGGTCAAGGGGAAGGTTCTGACCAAGCCCACCGCTGCGGAGCCCGAAAAGCGCGAGGAGACGGCGCAAAGGGATGAGACTCCCGCACCTGCACGTCCGCTTTTGCAGCGCGCGGATACGTTGCCCGTTTACACAACTGCGGAGCTTGCGGATCTGCTTGAAAAAAGACAGAGCGTACGTCTGCTCATCGACGAGGCACAGCAGATCATCGGAAAGATGTTCAATACCGCCGAGGTCAATATTCTCGTCGGTATGGTGGATTATCTCGGCATGGAGGAGGATTGCATCCTTCTGCTCCTGGCGCACTGCAAGCGGATCGGCAAAACCAATCTGCGCGCCATTGAAAAATACGCGTATTCGTTGGTCGACGACGGAATTACCGACAGCCGGGCACTCGAGGAGCGGATGCGCCGACTTGAGGAGCGTCACACGCTTGAGGGCGAGGTGCGAACCATGTTCGGCTTGAGCAGTCGCGCCCTGACCGCAAAGGAAAAGAAGATGCTGGATGCGTGGATCTCCTACGGCTACGGCGCGGAGATCGTGCGCCGCGCGTATGAGATCACGGTATCCGCGACCAATACGCCCTCCATTCCTTACGCGAACGCGATCCTTTCGCGCTGGAACGAGGAGGGATACCGCACCGAGGCGGAGATCGACGCGCACATCGCCGAGGAAGAGGCAAGAAAGAACGCGCCTGCCGACACAACGCTCGGCAACAGCTTTGACACCGAGGATTTTCTTGATGCGGCACTGCAACGAAGCAACGCCCTGCTCAAGGAGTATGAGAAGAACAGAAAGGATTGAGATCCATGGGCTACCGGAAGGATAATTTTAAGAGAATTCGCGAGGAATACGCGACCAAGGCGTTGGATGCGCAGAGAGAGGCGGACGTAAGACGTGCGGAGCTCTATGCGGCGATTCCCGCGGTACGTGAGCTGGATACACGGCTCTCGTCCTTTGGTCTGCGCATTTTGCGTGCATCGCTTGACGGTGGAGACACCGCGCGTGCCATTGCAGAGCTGCGTCAAGAGAACGAAAAGCTCCTTGCCGAGCGTGCAGAATTGCTCCGTCGCGGTGGCTATCCCGCGGATTACAGCGAGCCGCACTACGAATGTGACAAATGTCGGGACAGCGGCTACGTCGGTATCAATATGTGCTCCTGCATGAGACGGAGACTCGTGGAGGCGGGCATGGAGAGCTCGGGGCTGGGCGTGCTGATGCGTACCCAATCCTTTGAGAATTTCTCCCTGGATTATTACCGCAAAAAGCCCGAGGAATACGCGCGCATGGAGCAGACCTTTCGTCTTTTGCGCTCGTACGCGGAGAATTTCGCCTTTGAGAAGGGAAGACCCGAGCCGCAGAGCCTGCTCTTTTTGGGCGGCACAGGGCTTGGCAAAACGCATCTTTCCACAGCGATCGCGAGAGAGGTCATCGAGCGTGGCTACGACGTGTTTTACAACAGCGCGGTCGGCATGATCTCGGATTTTGAATTCCGCCGCTTCGGCAACAGCCTTGCCCATACCGACGGAGACCGTACCGAGCGATACACCGAGTGCGATCTGCTCATCATCGACGATCTCGGCACGGAGGTGATCAATCAGTTCACGATTTCCTGTCTCTATCACGTGCTCAACACACGCTTGAATTTGCGCCTGCCTACCATCATCAGCACCAATCTCACACTTGCGGAACTGCGAAAAACCTACAACGACCGCATCACCAGCCGTCTCACGGGCGAATTTCTCGTTCTGCCCTTCGTCGGCACCGACATCCGTCGCCAAAAGCTGATGTAAATGTTTTGAAAGGAGTTTTTTATAGGGGGAACTTTTTGAAAAAAGGTTCCCCCTATAACCCCCTCAAAAACTTTAAAAAGTTTTTGATCATGGATATGATTTGTCAGTCTGTACCCCCATCGTTAGTGTGGGATACAGACCTTTTTGTTTTGTCTACAGCCCGTCAGCATTGCTGCCGCGACCATTTTGGTACCACCACCCAAAATGGGCACCAAAGTTACTTTTCCTTTGGAATAGCCCTCTCACCCGCTTCGCTCCCCTAAAAATCCAAGAGGTAACATTACCTATGGCGCGGACCGTCGAGGACTGTACAGTGCAGTATGATAGTATACAGGTAGTGCAAGATGATTGTATACAGTTTTGTGATATAATATAGGCAAGAAAATGACCGCAAGGAGGTTATTGAAATGCCTTGGAAGGACAAAACTGTGGAAGAGTTAAGAAAAGAATTTGTAGAGGCAGCAAAGACCTCAAAAAATTTCAGCTCACTCTGCCGGGAGTTCGGCATAAGCCGAAAAACAGGCTACAAGTGGGTGGAAAGAAACAATCAATTTTGCTCAATGTCAGACCGAAGTCATGCACCGTTGCACATTCCGGGCAGAACACCCGCCGAAATCGAAGAGGCAATTTTACGAGTACGTGCCAATAATCCCGAATGGGGTGCAAAAACAATCTTAAAAGTGCTTGAAAACAACGGATACACCGAATTGCCTTGTATTCGAACCGCGAACAATATTTTGCAAAGAAACGGTTGTATCAGCGAAACCGAGTCTCAAAAGCGTAAAGAATTTTTGCGGTATCAAAGGGAACATTGCAACGAACTCTGGCAGACCGATTTCAAAGGGGATTTTCTTTTGCTTGACGGTACACGTTGCTTTCCTCTTGACATCATAGATGATTGCTCACGCTTTTGTTTATGCATAGATGCAAAGGAAAAGGCAGGCGGAATAATCCCCTCGTTTGAGGCTGCTTTTAAGCAATATGGGCTTCCAAAGGCTATTTTATCCGACAATGGCGGTGCATTTGCAGGTTTTAAGGGCGGTTATACGCTCTTTGAACGTTGGCTTATGGATCTGGATATACTCCCGATCCACGGTCGCCCGTTGCACCCTCAAACGCAGGGCAAGATAGAACGGTTTCACCGTACGATGAAAAACGAGCTTCTCAAAAGAAATGTCTTTTTCGACCTTGCCGATGCGGATAAACACCTCAAAGAATGGCGTACCAAGTACAACGAGGTCAGACCTCACGAGGCAATTGATATGCGTTGTCCCGCGGATGTTTACATACCGAGCGAAAGAAAATACCCCGACACCATAAAATCTTACGAATACAGTGGATTGCACCGCATTCTCAAAGTCAATTTCAAGGGTTATCTGAGATTTGACAGTAAGGTGTTTTACTTGAGTGAATCCATGGTGGGAGCAGAATTGGAGTTGAGGGCTGAAGGTGCGGAATTTGCTTCACTCTGTTACCGCAACTACAAGATCGCGGAGATCGATCTGCGGACCGAACAGCTGCTCAACCGCCGCATTTCGCGCCTCGATTGAGCCGCGCGCCGCTTTTGGAAGCCTCTCTCCGCTACGCTCCGTTCGGCTTCCAAAAGCATTGACTTAAACAAATGCAAAACTGTTACCAATCCTCTTGCACAACTGTTTACAATCTTGCTCTTGACAGAGGACGCCGGTCCCTACAAATAGATATCTATGTTTTTCTCACAGACATTCTGTAAGCAATATACCTAACAATTCTTGCCCGTAGGGACCGGCGTCCTCGACGGTCCGCAGAATTTGCACAAACATTCCCTTTCTGCGTCATCTTGCCCGCCGCCGTTGCCGCCTGAAAAAAGGAAAGGATAGGGTTGAAATTGGCGACAAAATATGATAAAATATATCATATCTTAATGCGAGCTTTGGTAAGAAACAAAACGGAAACAAAGCTTTAACCTTTTCTTTATATTGAGGTTATAAAATAAATATTGTATGTTAATTTTGTCAAACCTATTGACATTTTAAACAAAATGATGTAATATAGTATGGTGAACTACATTTGAAGGTTTTTTGAGCATAAACGATTTTTTGGAGGAAAACGCATGAATTCAACCGTCATTCCGATTTTTTACGCCTGTGACGATAATTTCATTAAATATACGGTCGTGTCCCTGTACTCGATCATCAAAAACGCATCCAAGGATTACAAATATCGCGTTCACGTTCTGCACACCGAGGTAGCCGCCAAGACCAAGGAGGCGGTGCTGGCTCTGGCGAACGAGAACTTTGATATCAGCTTTGACAACGTTTCCGAGTACCTCGAGGCGATTTCCCGCGAGCTTCCCATCCGTGACTATTATTCCAAAACCACCTATTACCGCCTCTTTATTGCGAAGATGTTCCCCGAATATAAGAAGGCGATCTACATCGACAGCGATACTGTCGTGCAGGGCGACATCAGTGAGCTCTACAACATCGAGATCGGTGATGCGTATCTCGGCGCTTGCCACGAGCAGGCGATGGTGCAGGTGGACGAGTACGGCACCTACGCCGAGCGCGTGGTGGGTGTTTCGCGTTACAGCTTCTTCAACGCGGGAATGATCCTGATCAACTGCGACCAATTCCGCAGGTATTCGGTGCTGGAGAACTTCCTGCGTCACCTCAACGTCTATAATTTTGTTGTCACGCAGGATGAGGATTACCTCAATCTGATCTGCAAGGATCGCGTGTATTGGCTGGATCAGCGCTGGAACACCGAGATCTTCGGTGAGATCCCGTATCCCATTGAGGAAGCGAAGATCCTGCACTATATCATGGTCAACAAGCCCTGGCACTACGCAGATTGCCGCCACGGAGATATCTTCTGGCGCTACGCGGAGTATACCTCAGTCTTTGAGGAGCTGTGCGAGGTGATCTCCGCCTACACCGACGAGGAGAGAGCGAGAGATCAGCGATCTATGGATAATCTGTTGGCACTTGCAGTTAAGGAGACCAACCGTGAGGACAACTACCTCAACCGCATCAACAAGATGCGCGCGAAGGACCGTGTGGCGATCCTTGCCAAGATCGAGGAATACGAGCGTGCAGGGCGCTTTGACGAGGACGTGGAGGAGGATCCGCCCTCAAAGGAGCTGCTCCCCGAGGACGTGGATTATTTCCGCCGCAGTCCGTTGGCGAAGGCAAAGACCAAAATGGCGTTCACGGCGGCGCGCAGATATGTGCAAAATCTGATCGATACCAAGCAGCTTATCATCAAGGAGATCCGCGGCATCGAGCATTTGCAAAAGCTTCAGAGCGGCGCGATCATCACCTGCAATCACTTCAATGCCTACGACAGCTTTGCGATCCAGCTCGTCTACGATGCGGCAAAGCAGCCCAAGCGCAAGTTTTACCGCGTGATCCGAGAGGGCAATTATACCTCTTTCCCGGGCTTTTACGGTATGCTGATGCGGAACTGCAACACGCTTCCGCTCTCGTCCAACCGTCGCACGCTCAAGAAATTCACCGAGGCGACGGGCAAGCTGCTCCGCGACGGGCATTTCGTGCTGGTCTATCCCGAGCAGAGCATGTGGTGGAACTACCGCAAGCCCAAGCCCCTCAAGCCGGGTGCGTTCATGTTTGCGGCAAAGAATGACGTTCCCGTGGTTCCGTGCTTCATCACGATGCGCGACAGTGACGTCATGGGTGAGGACGGCTTCAACGTGCAGGAATATACGGTGCACGTTTGCGCACCCATCTACCCCGACGAAACGAAGAATTACAGACAAAACACCGAAATGCTGATGGCAAAGAACTATGAGCTCTGGAAAGAGATCTACGAGCGCGAGTACGGCATGCCTCTGGTGTATACGACGGAGAAGAGATAAAAAACGACCGCCCCTCAAGGAGAGGGGCGGTTGCTTTTCTGTCACGGATCAATTTGCGTCTGTCGGAGCGGGGAGTTCGATTTCGCCCTCTGCTTTTTCAAACGCTTTGATCTCCTGTCGGATCAAATATAAAATTTCACCGTTTGCGGAGCGACCGTAATATTTGGAGATATAGTGTAGCTTATAATGAAGCTCCGGATCGATTTCTATTCCGAGGTGCTTATTGTTTTTATTTCTCATAAAACCCTCCAAAAAAATCTTAATATAAGTACATTTTAAGATTATTTTGTGGTATAAT
>JAFTJB010000132.1 GCA_017456625.1 Clostridia bacterium | reverse complement strand
GTCGATCACGTCGTAGATCATGTCGCGTTGCGATACGTTAAAGGCAATGACGCCAATGGTCTCGTTGTGCTGTCTTGTGGCAAAGAACTCCTTGATCAATTCCACCACGCGCTCTGCCTCCTTGCGGTTGGCACGGCCTTGCCATACGGCGTCGGTCACCTGGTGCGCCTCAATGGGGGGCTTTTCGGGCTTATCGGTATTGGGAGCCACGAAGAGTCTGCCCTTGTAGAAGGCGTAGTTGGAGAAGTCGATGAGCTCCTCGTACTTGGAGCGGTAGTGCGTGTTGAGCAGGACGTCGGGGTAGCGGAAGCGAGCGAGGTCGAGCAGGCTCTCCTCCTCAAGTGCCGCCGCGATCTCCGCATCCTCGTCGTAAAGCTCGGGATCAAGGTCGAATCGACCCTCACCGAGGCTGGAGGGGCGGAGCTGCTTGTGGTCGCCCGCAATGACGACCTTCTTGGTACGGATGATCGAGGGAATACTCTTTTCAATGTAGAGCTGCGATGCCTCGTCGAAGATCAGAAGATCGAAGAGTCCGCTCTGCTGGGGCAGGATCTCGGAGACGGTTTCGGGGGTCATGAGCCAGATCTTGACCGCTTTGAACAGCTCAAACTCGAATTTCTGTACGAATTTTGCAACGCTGGGACGGCGACGGCTCTCGATCGCGCGGTTGATCTCACCCTTGCGCTTGGAGGATGTGATGAGCTTGACGTTCTCGGCAAGCACGCCCGCAATGCGCTCACGGGTAAGCTCTTGCTTCTTTTTGATGCCGCGCTCGATGGTATCGATGATGCGCTCGAAGGATGCAACCTGCGGAATGAGTGTACGGTTTGCCATCTCAAAGCGTTGGATGTGCTCAAAAATAAGGGTATTGTAGAGCTCGTCGTTCCACTCGGTCACGGTGCCGCCGCAGATCTTGTGGATCTTGCGAAGCGCGGTGAGGTAGGTGGTCTCACCGGTGGTGAGGCTCATGACGATGGGCTTGAGATTTGCGTAGCCCGCGGTGAATTCCTGCAGGCTCTGCTTGACCGCCTCGGGCTGCTCCATGATCAGACGGACGGTGTAGGAATTGGGCTTTTGGAAGTAATCCTTGACCCCGCGGATGATCTCCTTTTTGAGTCTGCGCTTGGAGAAGAGGCGGGAGAAGAAGGGCAGGTTGCGCCATTCGTCCACCTTCAGGATCAGTTCGTCGATCGAATCCGAGAAGAGAATGAGATCGTAGTTGGAAAGCTCATCCTTCATTCTGGTAAACCACGGATAACGCTCAACGGTGACCTGGTAGAGATCGAGGCTGTCGGTGAGCTGGCTGTTTGCGAAGCGCTTGTGGATATTCGCGACCTCGTTGTACTGCAAGGCGAGCAGCTCGGGGGTCATCATGGTGCGAATGGTCTTGTACGCCTTGATCTGCTCGTGGTTGGAGAGATTGATGCGGCGGTTCTCCATATAGAGCTTATAGGGCTCAACGCCGAATTCGCCGGGGGTAAAGACCTTGTTTTTGATATTCTCGAGCGTTGCGACCTCCACGTCGATCTCGTCGGCAATGGCATTGGTGTCGGGTGTCTCGAGGGGAGCGGCGTTGTCGGTGCTGTAGAGCAGTCGCTCAAGCTGACCGTAAAAGAGATTTTTGTTGTTCGCGTCGTCGAGCATGAGGGCGTAGCGCGAGAGCGTGCCGAGACGGGAATAAACGACGTCGAGCGCGGTCTTCTTCTCGGAGACCATCAGCACCGTTCTGCCGCGGTCGACAAACTGCGTGATCAAGCTTGTAATGGTCTGGGATTTTCCCGTACCGGGAGGTCCCTCGATGACCAATTCATCCATCTTCTCGGCAGAGTCGAGCACCGCCTCCTGCGCACTGTTGAGCGCGTTGATATAGGTCAGGTTGCGCTCGCTGATCTCCAGATGGCGACCGGGATGGTTGATCTCAAGCTCCTCGTCCTTTTCGTCGGAGTAGAAGTCGGTCTCGCCGTAATCCGAAACGAGATCCGCGACCAGCTTGTTGACCAGACCCTTGTCAAGCAGACTGTCAAAGTCGCGCTGAATGGAGTTGGAGTATGCGGGAAATTTACCGATGACGATATTGGGAACGAGCTTTAAGGTGCCGCGCGTGTAGTGCGGGAAGGACTCGCCCGGGTACTCCTTGAATTTGACGAGCGAGGTAGCGTCCGGATGCTCGATGCGAATGTCGTTTTTCGCGTAAAAATCAATTACGTATTGCAGGAACGCATCGCGGTCGACCTCCTCCACGCTACAGTCGGGAATGGGTGTGGTCAGACCGTTGAATTTGTTGTGCGCTAAGATCAGCGTGCTGTTGAAGATGACGTCACGCGTGGGATCGGCGGCAACGGTGATGCTTGCGGTCGTACGGTCCAGCGTTACAGGGAAGAGGCAGAGCGGTGCGCGAATGCCAAAGTCACCGCCGACAAGACAGCCCTGCACGAAGGGATAACCGATATAGAGCTCGTTTTGTCCTTTGTCGCGAAGGTCGCGCTGTGCCTCACGGATGAGTCCCGTCAGATTGCGGTAACGCTCGCGTGCGGGATCGATACGGGGAAGTCCCTGATCGGCAATGTCTGCCGCAACGAGAGAATCCAAGCCGTCGAAGATGAGCGAGAGGGGATCGTAGCGCTCCATGGGATCGCAAAGATCGACCGCGTACTTGGAGGAAAGGCGGGGCAGGAAGAGCATACGGTTGCTGCGGTTGATGTTGATGAGCTTTTTGGAGAGCTCGCGAAGCGTTTCCTCGACCGATGCGCCGCCAATGCGCTCGGGCTGAGGCGCACTCTCAACGCCGAGTGCGCGCAAAAAGTCGGCAGCGTATTTCTCCACAAACGCGGGACCGACCCCGGGAATGCTGAAGAAATCCGATGCCTTTTGAGGCATGAGACGAACCATTTCGGAAATGGAATCGTCGCTGCAGATCACAGGCTTGCGCCCCGTTGCGAGCTTCTCGCGCTCACGCAGGGTATTGCGCAATTCGATCAGTTGATCGAACAGTTCGTTTGGTGTTTTGTTTTCCATGAAAAAACCTCTTTCGTCAGCCGATCGACCTTCGCTCGGCTTTTTTTGCTATACAGAAACAGTATACCATATTTTCTATGCTTCGTCAAGGCGGTTTTTAATAAAAATAGATATTTTATCCGCAAAGATTTGCGCAAAACCGACTGCCGTGTGAGGCGAAAAAGCGGTTGGCGGAGGCGAGGAAAGCCTGTTTTTTTGTTGCTTGCCGAGGTTGACGAAGAAAATATAAAAAAGTTGAAAAAAATCTAAAAAAATTTCAATTTTTTTTGAAAAAGTACTTGCATATTTGTGAAACATATAGTATAATATACTCAAAAGTGGTGCAAAGTGGTGGAAAATGACGCTCGGTGGAGCAAAACGAACCCGAGTGGAGGAAAAAGCCCCATTGATTTGACCGCAAAAAGACGATTATTTCAGAAAGGAGCGACGCAATGCTCGGCGGTGAGTTCAGACACAATCTCGACGCGAAAAACAGAATATTCATTCCGTCCAAAATGCGCGAGGAGCTTGGTGATACCTTCGTGGTTGCAAAGGCGCTCCGACAGAAATGCCTCATGGCGTATTCGCTTGCGGGCTGGGATAAATACATGGCACCCATCATGGCGCAAAACGGAAACCTCCGTGAGCGCACGCTCCGCTTCCTCAACGCGACCTCCGCGGAGGTAACTCCCGACTCGCAGGGGCGCATCGTGCTCCCGAGACATCTTGTGGATCACGCGGGGATCGATAAGGCGCTGGTCATTGTCGGCTGCTACGATCACGCGGAGATCTGGTCCGAGGCGGGCTACGAGCAGCTCCAGAGTGAGGAGGACGTTGCGGCAATGATCGCAGAGCTTGAGTCCTTCGGGCTTTGATCGGGGGAGACCATGGAAGAAAAGATCACGTTTTCGCACCGTTCGGTTCTTCTGGACGAGTGCATGGAGGGACTTTCCATTCGTCCCGACGGAACCTATATCGACGGCACGGCAGGCGGTGCGGGGCACAGCTCCGAAATTGCGCGTCGGCTGGGGGAAGGCGGTCGCTTGATCGCGCTTGACCAAGACGATACGGCAGTCGCGGTCGCCACAGAGCGTCTCTCGGTTTTCGGAGAGCGTGCGAGAGTCGTCAAAACCAACTTCTGCGACCTTGAACGGGTCTGCGGTGAGCTTGGAATAGAGGAGATCGACGGATTGCTTCTTGATCTCGGCGTTTCCTCCTATCAGCTTGATACCGCAGAGCGTGGATTTTCTTATCAGGCGGATGCACCGCTCGATATGAGAATGGATACGCAAAAGCCGCTCACGGCAAGAACGGTTGTCAATGAATATTCCGAGGATCGCATTCGAAGGATCCTCTTTGAATACGGAGAAGAGCGTTTTTCTTCCCGTATCGCTTCCAATATCATTCGCGCGCGGGAACAGGCACCGATCGAAACC
>JAFTJB010000131.1 GCA_017456625.1 Clostridia bacterium | reverse complement strand
CCAAGAAGTCCGTATGGATCTTCGGTGGTGACGGTTGGGCATACGACATCGGCTTCGGCGGTCTGGACCACGTCCTTGCTACCGGTGAAGACGTCAACGTATTCGTCTTTGATACCGAGGTTTACTCCAACACCGGTGGACAGGCATCCAAGGCTTCCAACATCGGTCAGGTTGCACAGTTCGCAGCAGCAGGTAAGGCAATCGGCAAGAAGAACCTTGCAGAGATCGCAATGTCCTACGGCTACGTTTACGTTGCACAGGTTGCTATGGGCGCTGATATGAACCAGCTCCTCAAGGCACTCAAGGAGGCAGAGGCTTACAACGGTCCTTCCCTCATCATCGGTTACGCACCTTGCGAAATGCACGGTCTGAAGGGCGGCATGCAGAACTGCCAGCTCGAGATGAAGAAGGCTGTCGAGGCCGGTTACTGGCAGATGTTCCGCTACAACCCCACCCTCGAGAACAACAAGCTTTCCATCGACTCCAAGGAGCCGACCGCAAGCTACATCGACTTCATCAAGTCCGAGACCCGTTATGCACGTCTCGCTCAGTCCTTCCCCGAGAGAGCAGCAGACCTCTTCGAGAAGGCAGATGCGAACGCAAAGGCGAAGTATCAGAGACTGCTCAAGATGGGCAAGCTTTACGAATAAGCCATCCCGTATTTGAGTCAACTCAAAAACCTATAAAAAGGGCGTCACTTCGGTGACGCCCTTTTTCCATGTCATCGTGTCATTCATCCCTTTGCGGTATTCTCCCCCGCGGTGGAGGCGACCGCCGTATGCGGCGCGGCATAAGCCGATCTTTGCATCATAGCGCGCGCCTCCGCATCCTGACGGGCGTTTCCAAGACCGAAGCTGATGGCGATTGCGGTATTGACCGTATCCATCACGCTATCGTCAAGATGCCCCATCTTTTCCTTTAGACGGCGCTTATCCAATGTACGGATCTGCTCGAGCAGGATCACGGAATCCTTCGCGAGCCCCACCTGATCGGCATAAATATCAATATGCGTGGGAAGCCTTGTTTTGCTGATGCGTGAGGTGATCGCCGCTGCGATCACGGTAGGACTGTATCGGTTACCGATATCGTTTTGTATGATGAGAACGGGGCGCAAGCCCCCTTGCTCGGAGCCGACCACGGGACTGAGATCGGCGTAAAAAATATCTCCTCGTCTGACGCTGTTCATTCTCGGTTCTTCCTTTCTTTTTTGAGGCTCGTCGGAGTGCACCTCCACGGGCTTCTGTTCCTATTCTTCCCAATTCGCCCGTGTTCTTAAACACCGTTTGCCGAGTTTGAGAAAGGAATATTCTTCCGCCTTGCCTCTGCTAACAGAATATTGTCGAAGAATGAAAAACGTGCGTGAACGACGTTGTGTTTGAAAGGACACCCTCTAAATCTTTTGCTTTATTGTTGACATTATTTTCAAATTGTGCTATAATAAGGCTGCGACACAAGTTCATATTTTTTAAACACAAGGGAAACTACTTTGTAAAAAGGTGTTTCTCTTTTTACCCATCCCTTGTGTTTGTGTAAAACTTGTGTCGCAGCAGGAAAGAGATTCGCTTTTTTAGTGCGTCTCTTAATTGGGGCGCACTTTTTTGTTTTTTGCCTCATTTTATTTGTTGACATCTTTTGCAAACTATGCTATAATGAGGGTGCGACGCACAATTCCATAGAACCCTACAACAAGGGGAATACTATTTTGGTAAAAATGTATTCTCTTCCCTTTGTTGTGGGTAAAAGTGCGTCGCGGCATCAAGAGAAGCATTTTTCGGTGCGTCTCTTAATGGGGCGCACTTTTTTGTTTTAAAAAGGAGATTGCTATGAAAATCATGATCGCAGGCTCAAGAAGCATTACGAATTTTGACCTTTCCCCCTATATCCCCGAGGATACAGAGCTGATCATTTCGGGCGGCGCTATGGGAATTGATACCGTGGCGGAGCATTATGCCGATTCTCACCGCATTTCCAAATTGATCATCTATCCGCAGTATCAACGCTTTGGTCGTGCGGCACCGATCAAGCGCAACGAGCAAATGGTGGAGCTTGCCGATCGCATCATCGTCATCTGGGACGGTGTCTCCAGAGGAAGCGCATACACCATCCAATACGCAAAAAAGAAAAATAAGGAAGTTCACGTCGTTACGTGTAAATAAACAGCAACGCCCTCGGTTTTACCGAGGGCGTTCAAACTAATCCCCCCTGTTGCAAAAGCAACAGTTCATCAAAATGTACAAATGTGTTAGCCACTTTTTTCTTTGAAGCCAAAGGCGCAAAGAAAAAAGTTATCAAAAAAGAAACGCCGAAAAGGATATTTCGCCCTCTGCGGAGGGCGAGGAGGGCTACGCGCCCTCCACCTCGCGAGCTTTTGAAAAAGCTCGACCAAAACTTTTATGAAGCATTGGGCTTCTTTTTTTAATACCCTCTTTTATGTCCGCGCAGTCGCCAGATCAGCTTTCGGATCAGCTCAACGGGAAAAACCGCGAGAGAGAGCGACATGGTGACCAGCAGCTCACGCGCAGTCAGCGGTGCCGTCCGCAGCACCGTGCCGCCAAGATACACGAACGCGATCTGTATGACGAGTATCGCACACATGATCAGGATAAACACGGGATTTTTGCGCAAGCCCGCAAACAGATTGAGCCGATCGGTGCGCGCGTTGAAGCAATTAAACACCGACGCGAAAATGAAAAACGCAAAAAATGCCGTAAGCAGATAGATCTCATCCTCCGCAGGACGGAACATCGCCGTAAAAAACGGACTTTTGAGAAAAAGTAAGCATAGCACGACCGTAAAACCGCCACAAAACGCGATCTGGTTGACCATATATCGGTTCAAGATCGGCTCATCCCGTCGCTTTGGCTTTTCCTTCATGCACTCGGGCAATGCGGGCTCTCCCGCAAAAGCAAGACCGCCCAAGGTGTCCATGATCAGATTGATCCAAAGCATCTGCACGACCGTAACGGGCGAATCGATCCCCAAAAACGGACAGATCATGGTCACGCCGACCGCGTAAAAATTCATCATCAACTGAAGCGTGATGAATTTGCGGATGCTCTTGAAAATATTCCTTCCATAGAGTACCGCGCGCACGATCGAGGCGAGATTGTTATCAAGAATGATGATATCCCCCGCATCCTTTGCAACCTGCGTGCCGCCACCCATGGCAAATCCGATATCCGCTCGCTTCAGCGCAGGCGCATCGTTGATACCGTCCCCCGTCATTCCGACTACACGTCCCGCCTCCTGTGCCACGCGAACAAGTCGGCTCTTATCGGTCGGCAACGCGCGCGCAACCACGGCAAGGCGTGGCAACAGCTCGATCAACCTCCCGTCATTGAGCCTTGCCAGCTCGTCGCTCGTCAGGATAACGTCACGGTCGGAATTGATGATCCCACATCCCGTCGCGATCGATGCCGCCGTTTCCTTGTTATCTCCCGTGATCATCACGACCTGCACTCCCGCGCCCGAAAGCTGCGCGACCGAGTCCTTCGCCTCCGCGCGCAAGGGATCCGAAATACAAACGCCGCAAAGAAGCGTTAAGCCGGACGGAATCCCCGATGCAAGGCTCTCTGCAACGCCCCCCTCTCTCGCAATGGCAATTACCAACACACGCGCGCCTCGCACGGTCATTTTTCGGATCGTCGCCTCTGTTTGCGAGCGTAAAAACGGACGGATGCTACCGTCTCCTTGCATGACGTACTGTACGAAGGGCAGGATCCGCTCGGGAGCACCCGAAACAAAGGTCATTCTCCGCCTTCCGCGTATGCTCACCGCCGCATACTTCCGATCACTGGTAAACGGCAATCGTGAAACGATCTCTACGCCCGTGGGAGCGGGATAGGAAAGCACACTCTCAAGCAACGCACGGTCGGTGGCATTACCGCCCAAGGCGCATCGTGCACCCACTCCGTCCTCACCCTCGGTCGCATTGCTTGAAGCACGCAGAGCAAGCGACACAAGCTCCGCGTATTCGCCTCGCCCACGCATCAGGTCGGCAGGTGCAACCTCCTCGCATCCTGCCGCGAGAATGGACGTTACGCACATTCTCCCCTCGGTCAAGGTTCCCGTTTTATCTGTAAAAAGAATGCTCATGCTCCCCGCCGCCTCAATGCCGACCGCCTTTCGCACCAGCACCTTATCGCGCACCATCCGTCTGATATTGGAGGATAGAACTACCGCGATCATCATGGGCAGTCCCTCGGGAACGGCAACGACCAGGACCGTTAGCCCCAGCGTAAACGCGTGCAACAGCTCGGAGAAAAGATACCCGACGTTGGAAATTTTAAATCGAATGACCTCCGCGCGAAATCCGCTATCCAGCACGAACACGTTAAACAAATACGCCAACGCGACCAACACGGCGGCAACGTAGCCCAATCTGCTGATCTGCCGCGCAAGCTTGGACAAGCGAAGTCTCATGGGGCTCTCCCTCTGCTCCATCTGGATCTCTCCCGAAATGGCACCGAGGAAGGTTTTATCACCGACTGCCGTGACCTCCATTTCACCGCTCCCCGCCGTTACGGTACACCCCCGAAAGAGTGCCGATACTGCGGCAGGATCGCTCTCCCGCCGCCCCGTCGCACGCTTTGCGATCTCTCTGCTCTCTCCCGTCATGGCGGATTGATCCGCGCGAAGCTCTCCCGAGATCAGAAAGCCGTCCGCAGGGATCATCTCCCCCGCATCGAGCAGGACGATATCTCCAACGACCACCTCCCACAAGGCGACCTCTCTGACCGTTCCGCCTCGCCGCACGCGGCATCTTATATTGGCACTTTCCTCGGAAAGCCTTTCAAACGCGCGCGCAGATCCATACTCCGAAAGCGTGGAGATCAGCGTTGCAAGCAGGATTGCCGCGGCGATGCCAACCGTCTCCAGCTTGTCGCTCTCCCGAAACAGGAGCACCAGCTTGACCGCCAGCGCACCGAGCAGGATCTTGATCACCGGATCCCCGAGATTGCCGACAAAATGCCGCAAAAAGCTCTTCCCCTTCTGCTTTGTCAGCGTATTCGCGCCGTGCCGCTCGCGTGACAGTCTGACCTCTGCATCATCCAGACCAATGTGTCCGTTTACCGTCGATTCTTTGCTTCTGTTCGTCATTTTTTACTCCCGCATCCGTCAAAAATTCCGTTTCGCGCGCATAGAAAAACGCACGACTCACCCGATTTTATGCACCCTCTGCAAGTGTTTATGACAATTGCAAATTTTTTTGAAAAAAACTTTCATTTTTTTTATAAAAAGGTATTGACTTTATCGCTTTAGCGTGCTAAAATATCAAGGTATTACGAAATAAGGTAGGTATTGTAAAATGGATCATATACATGCTGATGCGGCAAGCCGTTTGTTTCGTGCGATCCTGACACTCCGAACTGAGGAAGAATGTCGCTCCTTTTTTGATGATCTGTGTACCATCAAGGAATTGCAGGATCTTACCCAAAGGCTCGAGGTCGCCTCGATGCTCTCCGAGGGCAAGAACTACCAGGAGGTCTCACGCGCGACGGGTGCGAGCACCGCAACCATCTGCCGCGTGAATAAGTGCCTCAACTACGGCAGCCGCGGCTATGTAACCGCTTTGAACAGAATGAAGGAAAACGAGGACAAATCATGAATACCCCCGCCATTATCAAGCAAGACGAGCGCGCGATCTTTGCATTGCGCAGCCTATACCGCTCCTTTGGATATTCGCAATTCAAAATGAGCAAATTTGAAGAATACGACCTCTACGTCCGTAACAAGAGCTTTTTGGTTTCGGATCACATCATCACCTTTACCGACACCAACGGAAAGCTCATGGCACTCAAGCCCGACGTTACGCTCTCCATCGTCAAGAACAGTAAGGACACGCCCGACAGTGTGCAAAAGGTCTACTATGACGAGAACGTCTACCGCGTATCCGCAGGACGCGACGCATACCGCGAGATCATGCAGGCAGGACTGGAATGTATTGGCGCTGTGGACAATTACTGCATCGCGGAGGTTTTGACTTTGGCTGTCAAAAGCCTCTCTCTCATCTCCCCCGATTTCGTCCTTGACGTCTCCCATCTCGGCATTCTTTCCGCCGTTCTCGATTCCATCCCCGTCTCTCTCGGAGGAAGAGCCGCGCTTGTGCGCTGTGTTGGCGAGAAAAATCTGCACGGCATTGACGAGATCTGCATCTCCGAGGGGATAGACCCCAAGGAGGCGGATGCGCTCAAGGCACTCGTTGGCAGCTACGGCGCTCCCGCCGACGTGATTACAAAGCTCGAGAAGCTGCTCGACGAAGCCGCACAACCGCTGATCAAGGAATTCTCCGAGATCCTCTCCGCCATTCCCACCGAGCACATCCGCATTGATTTCTCCGTTGTCAACGACCTTGGCTACTACAACGGCATTGTTTTTGGCGGCTTCGTTCGCGGAATTCCGCAGAGCATCCTCTCGGGCGGTCAGTATGACAATCTGATGAAGAAAATGGGCAGACGCTCACGCGCAATCGGCTTTGCGCTCTATCTCGACCTGCTCGAGGAGCTGGAGGAACCCCGAAATGATTATGACGTTGACACCGTCCTGCTCTATGACGGTACGGTTGATCTCTCTCTTCTGACAGCGACCGTTTCCGAGCTGACACAAAAAAATGATGCGGGCGTGTTGGCGCTCCGCTCCATCCCCAAAAAGCTCCGCTATCGGACACTTCTCAAATTGACCGCGAAAGGATTGGAAACCGCAGATGAAACCCATGCTTAACGTCGCATTGCCAAAAGGAAGACTTGGCGAACGCGTTTACGCCATGTTTGAAAAAGCGGGCTTTGAATGCCCCTCTATCAAAGAAACCAACCGCAAGCTGATATTTGAAAACGAGGCGTGCGGTGTGCGTTACTTCTGGGTCAAGCCCTCGGACGTCGCGATCTACGTCGCAAGAGGCGCGGCTGACATCGGTGTCGCGGGCAAGGATATTCTACTCGAATACGAGCCCGACGTCTACGAGCTCGTTGACCTGCACACGGGTGTGTGCCGCATGGCGGTCGCCGCTCCCAAGGGATTCCGCTACGATCCCTCACGCACCCTCAAGGTCGCAACCAAATTCTCCAACATCGCCAAAAACTACTATGCTTCGCAGGGCCGTGACATCGATATCATCCACCTCAACGGCTCGATCGAGATCGCACCCATTCTCGGGCTCTCCGACGTCATCGTGGATATTGTCGAGACAGGTATCACACTCAAGGAAAACGACCTCGAGGTCATTGAAACGGTCGTGCCGATCAGCGCAAGACTGATCGCAAACAAAGCAAGCTTTAAATTCAAAAACGAACAGATCGAAAAGATCGCAAACAGCATTTCCATGCAAGTTCAAGCGGAGGCAAACAAATGATCCAGATTCTCAAATACGGCGAGGTCGCAAACGATGAGATCTTTGCGCGTGCCGTCCCCACCGTTAACGTGGAGGACATCGTATCCGATATCATCGCGACCGTGCGCCGCGACGGCGACCGTGCGCTTTACGCATACTGTGAAAAATTCGACGGCGCCAAGCTCGATTCCCTTGCGGTCAGCAAAGAGGAGATCGACGAGGCAATGACTGTAGTCGAGCCGAAATTCATCGAGATCCTCGAAAAGGCGGCAAAAAATATCCGTGCGTTCCACGAAAAGCAGGTGCGCAACAGCTTTATCATCAACAATGAGGAGGGCATCGTTATCGGTCAAAAGGTGATCCCCGTTGACCGCGCGGGGCTCTACGTCCCCGGAGGCACGGCGGCATACCCCTCCACCGTCCTCATGGACTCCATCCCTGCCAAGATCGCGGGCTGCCGTGAGGTCGTCATGGTCACGCCTCCCGGTCGAGACGGAAAGGTCAACCCCGTCATTCTCGCCGCCGCAAAGGTCGCGGGAGTGGACCGCATTTTCAAGGTCGGCGGTGCGCAGGCAGTTGCCGCGCTTGCCTACGGAACCGAGAGCATCCCAAAGGTTGACAAGATCGTCGGTCCCGGTAACGCGTTCGTCGCAGAGGCAAAGAAGCAGGTCTTCGGCGTCGTTTCCATCGATATGATCGCAGGTCCCAGCGAGATCCTGATCGTCGCAGACGGCAAGAGCAATCCTGCGCACGTTGCGGCGGATCTTCTCTCCCAGGCAGAGCACGACAAGCTTGCAAGCGCGGTGCTCGTAACCGATAGCCAAACACTCGCGGAGGCGGTCAGCGCAGAGCTGGAACGTCAGATCCCCCTTCTGGAGCGCGCAGAGATCGCTCGCATATCCATTGACAACAACGGAAAGATCATCGTCGCACCCGACCTGGAAAACGCGATTGAGATCGCCAACGAGATCGCGCCCGAGCATCTCGAGCTTTGCGTGGACAATCCCTTCGACTATCTCGATCAGATCCGTCACGCGGGCTCCATCTTCATGGGCAGATACTGCCCCGAGGCACTCGGCGACTATTTCGCAGGCCCCAACCACCCCCTGCCCACAGGCGGTAGCGCGCGCTTCTCCAGCCCCCTTTCGGTAGATGACTTTGTCAAAAAGACACAGTACACCTATTACACCGAAAAGGCGCTCTCCCGTGTCGCAGATGACGTTGCGTTTTTCGCGACCAAGGAGGGACTTACCGCGCACGCCAAAAGCGCAACGGTCAGAAAGAAAGACTGACACCAAACATACTATTTTTACGTTTTTCCTAATGAAAGGAAACCAACCATGAGTCGTTTTTTCAGTCAAAAATACAATCGGCTTGAGCCGTACACACCCGGGGAACAGCCCAAGGAGCGAAAGTACGTCAAGCTGAACACCAATGAATCTCCCTACCCTCCCTCGCCTCGCGCGATCGAGATGGCAGAGGCAGCGAGCCGCAATCTGCAGCTCTATTCCGATCCCACGGCATCCGCTCTGGTCAATGCCCTTGCCGACACCTATCAAGTCGCTCCCAACGAGGTGCTCCCCACCAACGGCTCGGACGAGATCCTCAATTTTGCCTTTATGGCATTCTGCGATGCGGAGCATCCGGCACTTTTTGCCGACATTACCTACGGATTTTATTCGGTATTCGCGGAGCTCAACGGAGTCCCATACGAGACGATTCCCCTGCGTGAGGATTTTTCGGTCTCGATCGACGATTATATCAATCGCAAGGGCACCATTTTCATCGCCAATCCCAACGCGCCCACAGGCATCGCACTCCCGCTCTCCGAGATTGAGCGCCTGCTCCAAAGCGACCCTGACAGAATTGTTGTGGTTGATGAGGCATACGTAGATTTCGGTGCTGAAAGTGCCGTATCTCTCATTCATAAGTATGACAATCTGCTCGTCACACAGACATTCTCCAAATCCCGCTCTATGGCGGGTGCGCGCCTCGGCTACGGAATTGCCTGCCGCGACTTGATCCAAGATCTCAACACCATCAAATATTCCACCAACCCCTACAACGTCAATTCCATGACGATGGCGGCAGGTGTCGGCACGCTTTCAGATGCAGACTACACCGCAAAGAACTGTCAAAGCATTATTGACAACCGCGCATATACCGCAAAGGAGCTTGCAAGCCTCGGCTTTGAAATGACCGACTCCAAGGCAAATTTCCTTTTTGCGAAGCATCCCGTCATAGATGGAAAAACGCTCTACACCGAGCTGCGCGCGCGCGGCATTCTGGTCCGCCATTTTGAAAAGCCGCGGATTTCCGATTACAACCGCATCACCGTCGGCTCACGTGAGCAGATGGAGATCCTCATTCAAACCATTCGTACGATATTGGAGGAAAACAAATGAGAAACGCTACCGTAAACCGCTCTACGAGCGAAACCAAGATCAGCCTCGCCCTCGAGCTTGACGGCACGGGCAAAGCAGAGATCAACACCGGTGTGGGCTTTCTTGACCACATGCTGACCCTGTTTGCAAAGCACGGTCGATTTGATCTTACTCTCACCTGCGAAGGGGACACCGACGTGGATGATCACCACAGCGTAGAGGATATCGGCATCTGCCTTGGCACCGCCTTTGCAAACGCGCTGTCCGACAAACGCGGCATCTGCCGTTACGGCTCTATGATCCTCCCTATGGATGAAACGCTCATCCTCTCCTCGGTCGATCTCTCCGGTCGCGCCTACCTCGGCTACGCATTGGAGATCCCCACCGAAAAGGTCGGCACCTTCGACACCGAGCTTGTTAAGGAATTCTTCCTTGCATTCGTGCGCCAGGCGGCGTGCACGCTCCATATCCGTCAGCTTGCGGGAGAAAACTCGCATCACATTATTGAAGGAACCTTCAAATCCGTCGCACGCGCGCTTCGTGCCGCAGTTGCGATCGATACAGCCGCACAAAACGAAATTCCCTCCACGAAAGGAGTTCTTTGATGATCGCCATTGTTGATTACGGCGTTGGAAATCTCTTTTCCCTTTGCTCCTCCTTTGCCGCCGTCGGCGCGGATGCGGTCGTGACCGCAGACCCCGACGTGATCAGACAAGCGGACAAGATCATTCTCCCCGGTGTCGGCGCGTTCGGTGATGCCGCAACCAAGCTGCGCGAAAGCGGGCTTGGCGAGGTCGTAAAAAGTGAGGCAAAAAACGGCAAGCCGCTCATGGGCATCTGTCTCGGAATGCAGCTTTTGTTTGAAAAAAGCTACGAGTACGGCGAGCACGAGGGGCTTGGATTGATCCCCGGTGAGATCCGCCCCATCGCGGATGTGATCCCCAAGGATCTCAAGATCCCTCACATTGGCTGGAATCCGCTCCGTTTCCATCGCGAAAGTCCGTTGTTTAAGCACGTCAAGGAGGGAGACTGCGTTTATTTCGTTCATTCCTTCTACGCCGCAAACTGCGACGATGCACTTCTTGCCAGCGCGGAATACGGCGCGGAGCTGACCGCTGCGGTAGGACGCGGAAACGTCTACGGCTGTCAATTTCACCCCGAAAAAAGCGGGAACGTAGGTCTTTCGATCCTGCGCGCGTTCTGCGAGATGGAGGTGACGTCATGCTGATCTTCCCCGCAATCGATCTTTACAACGGCAAGGCGGTTCGTCTTTTTAAGGGCGATTACGCGCAAATGACCGTCTATAGCGACAACCCCGTGGAGATTGCCCGTGATTTTGCCGCGGCAGGCGCAACCTGTCTGCATTTGGTGGATCTTGAAGGCGCAAAATTTGGCACCACGCCAAATCTCGACGTCATTCGCGGTATCATTAAGGACACCGCACTCTTCACCGAGGTCGGCGGCGGCATCCGCACGATGGAGGTCGTTGATGCCTACCTGAACGCGGGCATCAACCGCGTGATCCTCGGCACCGCCGCAGTAAACGATGAGGCATTCCTTCGCGCGGCAGTTGAAAAATACGCCGATAAAATTGCCGTTGGTGTCGATATCAAGGACGGCAAGGTCGCCATCAAGGGCTGGACCGAGACCTCCGCGCTCGACGCGTTTGATTTCTGCCGCAAGCTTGAAGGCATCGGTGTCTCCACCGTGATCTGTACCGACATCTCCAAGGATGGCGCAATGCAAGGAACCAACCGCGCACTCTACCGTGAGCTTGCACGCGAATTCAAGCTCAATATCGTGGCATCGGGCGGTGTATCAAGCATCGACGACGTTTCGCATCTTGCATCACTTAACATCTACGGTGCGATCATCGGAAAAGCATACTACACCGGCGCGATCTCGCTGTCGGAAGCAATCGAGGTGGCAAAAGCATGATTACCAAGCGTATTATCCCCTGTCTCGACGTTAAAAACGGACGTGTCGTCAAGGGAGTCAACTTTGCGGGACTCTCCGATGTTTCCTCCCCCGTCGAGCTTGCAAAATATTACAGTGACCACGGCGCGGACGAGCTGGTGTTCTATGATATCACCGCCTCCGCCGAGGGGCGCCAGCTCTTTACCGACATTCTCTGCGAAGTCGCCCGTACGGTCTTTATCCCCCTTACCGTAGGCGGCGGAATCAATACCGTAGACGATTTTGACCGCGTGCTCAAATGCGGTGCCGACAAGGTCAGCGTCAACTCGGGCGCGATCCGCAATCCCGCGCTCATCGGAGAGGCGGCAAAGCGTTACGGAGACCAATGCGTCGTTTTGTCGGTCGACATCGCGCGAGTAGATGGCACCTTCCGTGTCTTTGCCAAGGGCGGCAGAGAAAACACAGGCATGGAGGCGATCGAATGGATCCGCCGCGGCGTTGATGCAGGAGCGGGCGAGATCGTGGTCAATTCTATCGATACCGACGGTGTCAAGCGCGGCTTTGACCTCGAAATGCTTGAGGCTGTCTGCAACGCGGTTTCCGTTCCCGTGATCGCATCGGGCGGCGCGGGATGCATCGATCACTTCACCACCCTTTTCCAAGCACTGCCTAAGGTCGATGCAGGTCTTGCCGCATCCATCTTCCACTTCCGCGAGGTCGAGATCAAAGATCTCAAAGCAGAGCTTCGCAAAAACAATATCCCCGTCAGACTATAAGAATTGGAGAAATTTATACCCATGATCGCAAATATCAATCTCGATGAACTCAAATTTGATGAAAAAGGACTGATCCCCGCCATTGTCGTGGATGCCATTTCCAAGCAGGTGCTTACCCTCGCATATATGAACCGCGAGAGCCTGCAGATCTCGCTCGAGCGCGAGCTGACCTGCTTCTGGAGCCGCTCCCGTCAGGAGCTCTGGCTCAAGGGCGAGACCAGCGGAAACTATCAGCACATCGTTTCCATCACCGCCGACTGCGACAACGACGCACTTGTTGTCATGGTCGAGGCAGACGGTCCCGCTTGCCATACGGGCACCAAATCCTGCTTTACGCACACCGTTGCCGAAAGCGAGGAACGCCACGAATTCTCTCTCGAAGCACTCATGACCCTTATCGAGGGCAGAAAAACCGAGAAAAAGGAAGGCTCCTATACCACCTACCTCTTTGAAAAAGGTATTGATAAAATCCTCAAAAAGGTCGGCGAGGAGTGTACCGAGGTCATTATCGCAGGTAAGGCAAACGATAAAAAGGAAACCATTTATGAGGTCGCCGACCTCGCCTACCACGTTATGGTCATGATGATCGAAATGGGAATCTCTCTCGAGGATATCCACCGCGAGCTCGCCTCTCGTCACGTCATCGATCATAAGATCAAGCAGGAAAAAATGACGAAGTGAGAGGATTATAAATAATAAGATATGCGGGGGAAACTTTTTGAGAAAAGTTTCCCCCGCACCCCTTTCAAAAACTTTAAAAAAGTTTTTGAGGATTGTTCTATTCCGCTTGTCTCTGCGCTGATCCCTTGTCTTATTATGCAGACTCTTTTGTCACGAACAGTTCCAAAGCATTGCAGTTTTCAGGGACCGCCAACCCTGAAAACTCCATAATGATACTTTTATATCGGAT
>JAFTJB010000130.1 GCA_017456625.1 Clostridia bacterium | reverse complement strand
CTCGATCAGATCAACGAAGAGGCTTCGGTCAACAACAGCACGTTGAGCATGTGGGTGGTTTCCGAGAAGAAGATCTCCGCGGAGACTGCGGCTCTCGTAACCGCAGAGATCAATGCGGTCACCGAGGAAAAGCTCAAGACCCGTCTGGCGATCAACTTCTACACCATGGACGAGTATCAGTCAAAGCTTTCCGCTGCGATCAAGGCGTTTGATCCCGCTTCCGTAGTGCCCTCTACCGATACTTCCGCAAGCGGCAACACCAATGCGGACGGAAGCTTCTACGAGCCGACATATCCCGCACTGCTTGCAAATCAGGTAGACATCGTCTACATTGAGGGCAAGGAGATGTATACGACCTACGTTGCAAACGATTGGCTGGCTCCCATCGAGTCCGATATCGCGACCGCATCTACCAACAAGCCCTTGCAGGAGTACATTTCCACGGTTGTTCTCAACGCCGCAAAGTTTAACGGCAAGAACATCTACGCGCTTCCCAACAACAACCTCGTCGGTGACTACACCTATATGATGCTCAACCGTGAGCTGATGGATGAGATCTACGGCGGCTACGCAAACAACATCAGCGGCTTCTACGACAGACTCGTGTACAACTACCTTGAGACTGTTTTCGAGAGAAAGAATGCATCCGGCGCGGAGGACAACTACGTGCTCATCGATGCGGAGTACGATCAGTGCCTCGATCTCCTTGCTCACTATTGGAGCTTGGATGAGAACAGCTACGCGCTGCTCGAGGACTTCTCGGTGTTCGGACATCTCTATACCGATAAGGCTTCTCTCAACCGCGGCAGCGTAGAGTTCGGCTACAATAACCTGTTTGCCAACGATGCGTTTGCAGATGCGTTCCTCAAGCTCAACAGCTTTGAGGCGAATGGCTTCTTCGGTGATGCGGAGGCAAGCAATAAGCCTGCGGCACTCAAGCTCGTGACCTGTGACCTCGCATCTCTTGATGAGTATACCGATGAGTATTATCCCGTGATCGTATCCTATCCGACGCTTACCGATGACGATCTCTTCAACAACGGTATGTTCGGCGTTTGCAAGAAGAGTGTCAACGTTTCCCGCAGTGTCGAGATCATTACCTATATCAACACCAACGAAAAGGTGCGTAACGCGCTTTACTACGGTGTGAAGGGCGTTCACTACGATACCATGGAGCGCGAGGAGAACGGCGAGCAGTTCACCGTTGCATACAAGCTCAACAACGATTATCAGATGAGCATGGCGAAGACGGGTAACCTCTTCCTTGTATATCCCACGGTCGACCTCGAGAACGAGGAAAACAGCATGAATCCCAATGCATGGGCGATCATCAAGCAGCAGAACTTTGAGGCGAAGATCGATCCTCTGCTTGGATTTGCAATGGATAAGACCGCGCTCAATACCGACCTTGCCGATTACCTTGGAGCGATCAATGCGGATCTTCTCAAGATCATGGATGATATCAAGGCAGGCGACGATTGGTACGACGAGCTGGTAGCGCTGACCGAGGAGATCGCAATCCTTCTGGATGCGAATTCCAACGCAACAGTCGAGGACTTCACGGTTCTCCGCGCATACCTTGAGAGCGATGCGTTCGCCGAGCTTGTGACTGAAGAGGTCGAGGGTGAGACGGTTGGTGTGAACGATCTCGAAACACTCCGTGAAAACCTTAAGCTTGCAATGAGCAAGGATGCCGTAAAGGTTGGCGGTAAGAATTACTATTCTCCTTACGGTGTATATAAGAAGTGGGTAGACGGAAACGGATTTTCCGTAAAATAAACGTCACCGCAAGCAGGGAAGGGTCCAAAAGATCCTTCCCTCGCTTTTTTGTAAGAAAAAATTCAGATTATTGTTGCAAAACGCCGAGGTTTGTGCTACAATATAGGATGTTAACAATTCGAGAGGGGTTTTTATATGTTAGGAGAACAGAAAGTGTCATATTCGGGCGTTCAGCCCAGTGGCAATTTAACCATCGGTAACTACCTTGGCGCGATCCGCAATTTCAAGGAGTATTCCGAAAAATATAAGACGTTTTACTGTGTGGTAGACGAGCACGCGATCACGGTCCGCCAGGTGCCCGCGGAGCTGCGCCGCCGCACTTACGAGACGCTTGCGCTTTACATGGCTTGCGGACTCGATCCCGAGAAGAACGTGCTCTACGTTCAGTCCATGGTGCACGAGCACGCGGAGCTGGCGTGGATTCTCAATTGCTTTACCATGTTCGGTGAGCTTTCCCGCATGACGCAGTTCAAGGACAAGAGCTCCAAGCACGCGGATAACATCAATGCAGGTCTGTTTACGTATCCTACACTGATGGCGGCGGATATCCTGCTTTACCAGACCGACGTCGTTCCCGTCGGCATTGACCAAAAGCAGCACGTTGAGCTTTGCCGTGACATTGCGGAGCGCTTCAATCAGCTCTATCCCGGAACCTTCACCGTTCCCGAGCCCATCATTTCCAAGTCGGGCATGAAGATCATGTCGCTTGCCGAGCCGACGAAAAAAATGAGCAAATCCGATGAGAACACCAATGCGGTGGTATATATTCTGGATGATCGGGATACAATTATTAGAAAGTTCAAGCGCGCTGTGACCGACTCCGAGGCGGAGATCCGCTATGCACCCGAAAAGCCGGGCGTGAGCAACCTCATGAGCATCTATTCCTGCTTTACGGGCAAGACGATGGAGGAGATCGAGCGCGAGTTCGCGGGCTGTGGCTATGGCGACTTCAAGCTTGCGGTCGGTGAGGTGACTGCCGATGCGCTCGCACCCGTACAGAAATCCTTTGCCGAGTATCTTTCCGATAAGGCGGCTCTGGAGGCACAGATGAAGAAGGGCGCAGAGGAGGCATCCTGGTATGCTCGTCGCACGCTCTCAAAGGTGCAAAAGAAGCTTGGATTCGTTTCGATCCGATAAAAATAAAAAAGGCTACATAACGGTTTCGTTAGTAGCCTTTTTTCTTTTTTTGGAGGAAATATGTGGAACGGATTGTGGGCTTGTACAGCGGTGTTTTTTGCGGTTACGCTTTTCATTCCGCCGATCGGTGCGCTGTCTTGGCACATCGGCGCTGTGGACGTGCCGCGTGACGGAAGAAGAATGCACAAAAAGCCGATCCCACGGTGCGGTGGAATTGTGATCATGCTGTCGGTTGTCATAGGATGTGCCGTGTTCTGCGATGGGGGACGCTTTTTGATGCGTGCACTCATTGGAGCGGGCTTTTTGACCTTGGTCGGTCTGCTTGACGATATCGTGTCGATCGCGCCACTTTTTAAGCTGATCGCGCATTTGCTTGCAGCGATCCTCGCCTGCGGTGTGTCCTTGCGACCTGTCACCTTGGCGGCGATTTTGTGGGTGGTGCTGTTGACCAATGCGCACAATTTTATCGATGGGATCGACGGCTTGTTTGCGGGATGCGCAACCGTTGAGAGCGTTGGATTGGCGATCATGCTCTACATGGTGGGGCAGGAGGTGCTCGTGTTGCCTACGTTTCTTGTTGGAAGCGCGTGCTTGGCTTTTCGAAGATATAACCGACATCCTGCGCGGATTTTTGCAGGGGATTGCGGCTCCGCGACCGTCGGATATCTGCTTGGCGTGCTTGCGTTGCCTCTCTTTTACGAAATGAGATGGGAGGCAGGCTGGCTGTCTCCCATCTTTTTGTTTATATATCCCTTGACCGACCTTGTAACGTCTGTCGTGCGGCGATTGCTGCGCGGAAAAAGTCCGTTTTCCGCTGACCGTGCGCATCTGCATCACCGCATCTGTGCCATTGGTGTGGGGCAGAGCGCGTGCGGAAAGATCCTGATCCTGCTTTCCGTTGTGTTCGGCACGGTAGGCATCAGTCTTTGTACGGGGGAATATCTCTTTGCGGCAAGCCTTGCGTGTCTGATCGCCACGGCGTTTTTGGTCGAGATCCGTACGTTGCTTTACAGATCGTAGAGCTTTTCGTACTTGCAGAGCGCGACATCACCGATAATACCCGTGGGCGGGATCTGCAGATACTTGGAAAAATCATCTCTTCTGCGGTGCGCGAGGTTACTCTTGACGAGAACGGTCAGATGATTTTCCCCGTCTTTTTTCGCATCGCGGAGAGAGAATTTGTAGGGCGCGGCAATGCGCGCACCGAGATACTGTCCGTTGAGCCATGCCTCCGCAACCTCTCCAACCTCGCCAAGGTCGAGCACCGTGTAGTCGGGATCGAGATCGATCTTTGCCTCGTAGCGTACCTCGCCGCTGAAACGCGGATCGCGATCGGAGATGTCGAAGAGCTCGGAATTTTGTGCAAGAATGGAAAATTCCGTTTCCTCTTCATCACGGATCGAGATATCATAGCACGCGGAGAGGGGATGTCGTGCGGTCTCGACCGAGAAGATGGGCGTACCTGCGGGGATCTCCGTGCCAAAGCAAATAAAGAGCATATTGCCGTTTTCAATTTGGAGCGGAAGCTTGCCGTCCTTTGCGCATCCGCGGTAGCATTGGTTGTCCCACGGATCGTAGATCAGACATTCGCCGCTTTGGGGGAGTGTTAGCACACCGTCGACCGTGTCGCGAATTCCTTCGTTTGAGAAAAGATAAACGTCTTCGTTTTGTCTCTTGACGTGATAGAAGCGGAGATGGGAAAGTCCATTGCCTGCTCCGCTGACATGGTTGAGCTTTTGTTCCTTCAGTGAAGATGCCAATTTTGCGAGCGGTACGGAGGTGAAATGCGCGGTGTACGATGCGATATCGCCGCCCTCTGCGATCCTTTCGGGGAGTGCATCCGTAAAGATCACGGGGAGTCCCGATTTTGCCAGACGCAGGAAGCAATCAAGCAGGGATTTCGGCAGGATCTCACTCCTCGAAACGATCAAGGCGCCAAAGCGCTCGCCGTTGACGGTGAGCTTTCCGTCCTTGACCTCGGCACCCTCAAGGTAATCGTGGGGAATGATGTCAAAATCAATCAGATTTTGCGACAAATGCTTACAGATATTGTGGAATACCTCGTTTTCGCCGCCTGTCCACTCGCCCTCGGCGTTGTAGAACACGGCAACGTCTGCTTGGTGTGTGCCACCCTCAAGCACGTGCGTCGCGCGCTCCATGTAGGACATCAGCTTTCCAAACAGCGGATACTGAATATTCTTGCCGCCGTTGTAGAAGTGGGGCGGACAATCGGGATCCTCCTCCTTTGCGGAAAAGGCGTGCGGAACAAAACGGTTGATTCCCGAAGCGATCATGATGTCTGCCAAGCCCTTCATGTAGGGGAGCCCCTCCGCCCAACCGAAGGCGCCGAACAATTCGCACATCGCGCGGTTTTGCTTTCTGGGCTGAATGTGCGCGTGAGAAGCGGCGAGCTTGGGAAGCGTGTAGCGGAAAAACGCGGGATCGGTAACACCCTCGTCCGAGATCGGCGCGCGATGGATGTGATCCGAGATGCCGGGGGTATCTTGAATCAAGACGATGTCGATTCCTGCCATATCCTGACCGTCAAGCGCGCGGAAGAAGTGGCCCGCGCCGTAGCCCAGGCGCATATGGCAGCCGCTATCCTCGATGACGTGACCGATATACAGTACCCCGTGCTCGCGACACCAATCTCCGAGGAGATTGGAGAAGTTCGTGCGGTAGAGCTCGGTAACGACCTCCATGTAATGCTCACGGATCCATGCGGTGTCCTCTCCGAGGTCCTCCCAAAGCGCGGGGATGAGACGTGTGACACGCTCCTCCTCCACGCCTGCGTGTGCGGCGATCAGAGCGGGAATCGTGGGACTCCAAGGGTAGGGCTTATGATGCATGCCGAGCGTGTTGTGGTAGGTGCCGAGTAGATTGAGGAAGCTCGGCTCGTCCGAGAAAAAACCAACGAACGTATTGCCGAAATATTCCTTGAAGTGCTCGTAATGCGGCTCGTAGATCGCATCGATCATCGCGCGGCAGGAGACAGGATTGAGCATATCGATGTTGTAGTGGAAACGGGAATTCGCGGGGTAGGGGGGCTTGGTATTGAGCATCACGCAAACGCGCCAGATGCCCTCGGGGATATCCCAATATGCCATGCCGTCCTTGATCCTATCGGTTAGATCGACTGCGGTGGAGGAGTCCAGCTGCTCGTTTTCGTTGGCGTGACGGTAAGCGATTACGCGGTTGACCGTTTCCTCGGGCTTGAGCCAGCCGTCGATATAGAGCTTGGCGGAGCGCATCGGTCCCACCACGTCAAACTGCTTTTCACGGATTAGCTTTTTACGCAGGTGCGCGCGCTCGGGTGCCTCGAGATAGCCGTTGGCAAAGCCTGTGGGGAATTTCTTGTCGTCGAGCAGCCAGACCTTCATGTCGAGCTCACGCGCGGTTTTGAGGATAAATCCGAAATCCTCCCACCATTCCTCGCGGCAGAAGTTCTCATAGGGGCGGCTCTCGGCGCAGAGCTGACGGATCCCGCAATTTTTAATGGCGAGGATCTCCTCCTTCAGTCGTTCATGAGACTCTCCGTGCAACCACAGAAAGGGAAAAATGTAGCTGTCCTGTATGCCGTTGAGACAGTCTGCGATCCGTTGATCCATGATATACCTCCAATTGAAAAATTTACTTTATTCTACCACGCGACAAACGAAACTGTCAACTCTTTTTCAAATTTTTTTGAGAATGCATGCTTTTTGTAAAAAAGAGAGAAAAAAGAGATGATTTTTTATGAAAAAATTGCTCTTTTTTTGAGGAAAAAGATCTGTAATCCATTGACAGAAATCACTTTTTGTGTTATAATATTATGAAATAAGAATCTGGAATGACAGGCAAACCAATCACACGAAAGGAAGTTTCGATCTATGTCTATCTTCAACGCGAACATCGTAGCAAATCCGAAGCATGAGCAGTCTTTGGTGAACTATTTTCTTTCCGTCGATAGCCTTTCTTGTCTCAATTCCACCAAATATACTGTCCTTCCCGGCTTTTGTGATGTGCATGTGCATTTTCGTGAGCCGGGCTTTTCTTATAAGGAGACCATCGCGAGCGGCTCGCGCGCGGCGGCGAGAGGCGGATACACGGCGGTATGTACCATGCCAAACCTCTCTCCCGTTCCCGACAGCGCGGAGCACCTAAAGGAGCAGACCGACATCATCGCGCGTGACGCAGTGATCCACGTCTATCCCTACGGTGCCATCACGGTGGGGCAGGCAGGCAAGGAATTGGCGGCACTTGAGGCTATGGCACCGAACGCCATCGGCTTTTCGGATGACGGACGCGGCGTGCAGAGTGACGATATGATGCGCGCGGCAATGCTGGAGGCAAAGCGGCTTGGCAAGACCATTGTGGCACATTGCGAGGTCAATTCGCTTTTGCGCGGCGGATATATCCACGACGGTGAATACGCCAAGGCGCACGGACACCGCGGTATCTGCTCGGAGAGCGAATACGCGCAGGTCGCAAGAGATTTGGAGCTTGTTCGCGAGATCGGATGTGCATATCACGTCTGTCACATCTCCGCCAAGGAAACGGTCGCGCTGATCCGCGCGGCAAAGGCAGAGGGAGTCAACGTAACCTGCGAGACCGCACCGCACTACCTTGTGATGGATGACGGCGACCTGCAGGAGGACGGACGATTCAAGATGAATCCGCCTCTGCGAGGAAGGGAGGACCGTGAGGCTTTGGTCGAGGGAATTCTCGACGGAACGATCGATATGATCGCGACGGACCACGCACCACACTCCGCAGAGGAGAAATCGAGAGGACTTGAAAAGAGTCTGTTCGGCATCGTGGGTCTTGAGACAGCATTCCCGTTGCTCTACACCAAGCTGGTCAAAACAGGAATCCTCACAATGGAGAGATTGGTTGATCTTTTGGTATACAATCCGCATCGGCGCTTCGGCATCCCGCTTGGAAACGATTTCTCGGTATGGGAGCTTGACGCGGAGTTCGAGGTCGATCCCAACGAGTTTTTGACGATGGGACGCGCAACGCCGCTTACGGGTATGAGACTCTGCGGCATCAACCACGCGACCGTATGCGACGGTAAGACCGTTTACCGCGCCGCGCGTGACTAAATCAGGAAAATATAAAGTTTATCATAAATTTGGAGGCACAGAAAAATGGCAAAGAGAACAGACATTAAGAAAATTCTGATCATCGGCTCAGGACCGATCGTTATCGGTCAGGCGGCTGAGTTTGACTATGCGGGCACGCAGGCGTGCTTGGCGCTCAAGGAGGAGGGCTACGAGGTCGTACTCGTGAACTCCAACCCCGCGACCATCATGACCGATACCACCATTGCGGACAAGGTTTACATGGAGCCCCTGACGCTGGAGTACATTGGAAAGATCCTGCGCTACGAGCGCCCCGATGCGATCCTGCCCGGTATCGGCGGTCAAACGGGACTGAATCTTGCTATGCAGCTTGAGAAGAAGGGAATCCTTAAGGAATGCCGTGTTGAGCTTCTCGG
>JAFTJB010000129.1 GCA_017456625.1 Clostridia bacterium | reverse complement strand
GGACGTCATCATGGTCAAAGAGCGCAATGTAATCACCCGTTGCCATGTCGATGCACACGTTTGTGTTTTCGGAAATGCCGAGGTTTTTCTCGAGCTTGCGGTAGAGAATACGAGGCTCGTTTTCCATCATTTTGAGAACTTCCTCGCCAACGTTTGCGTGCTTCTCGTCACTTCCGTCCGCAAGGCAAAGCTCCCAATTGGAATATGTCTGATCCAACACAGAGCCGATCATCTCCTTGAGGAAGGGGATGGGCGTATTATAGAGCGGAACGAGAATGCTGAATTTGATCTTTTTTGAAAACCTTGTCTTGCGCTGCTTTGCGAAATCCGCCTCGGTGTACTCCACGCGCAGACTTGCCTTCTTGAGTCCGCGCTGACGGTTGATCTTGCGCCACGTTGCGCGAATGCCGTATGCCTTCAGATAGCGGAAGCCCTTGCCGACTTTTCGGAATATCCTGGAAATCTTACTCATTTTGATCCTCCGTTATACGTTTGTATTCAGCTCGGCGAGGTAGCGCACGAGTGCATCCTGCCAATGGGGGAGACGGGAAAAGCCGTTTTCAACGAGCTTGTCCTTGCTCATGCGGGAATTGAGCGGACGTACCGCTTTGGTGGGATATTCGGACGAGGGGATCGGATGGATAAGTGTGGATTTGCCACCCAAGCGCATGATCTCGCTTGCGAATTCCGCCCAGGAGCAGATGCCCTCGTTGGTTGCGTGGTAGATTCCGTAGCGATCGGTCACGATCATGTCGGCGATCAGCAGTGCAAGGTCTCGGGTGTAGGTCGGGGATCCGATCTGGTCGCAAACGACGTTGAGGTCGGTCTTGGTCTCTGCAAGGCGAAGCATGGTTTTGACAAAATTGCCGCCGTTGATGCCGAATACCCAGGAGATACGAACGATGAAATAACGGTCGAGCAGCTCCATGACAGCCTCCTCGCCAAGCCTCTTGGTCTTTCCGTAGACCGAGATGGGCGCGGGCGTATCATCGGGCTTGTAGAATTCTTCACCTGTGCCCGGGAATACGTAATCGGTGGAGATCTGCATCATTTTTGCGCCGATCTCACGTGCAACAGTTGCGATATTGCGAGGACCGTCTGCATTGACCCTTTGGCAAAGCTCGGGCATGTCCTCTGCCTTGTCAACAGCCGTAAACGCAGAGCAATGCACGATCGCATCGGGGTGATAGTGGGTAATATATGCGCGTACGGCATCAAGGTCGGTGATATCAAAATCCTCGATGTCAACACCTCGGTTTTCAATACCTCTGTCCGAAAGTGTTCGGCAAACGTCGAAGCCCAGCTGTCCTTTGACACCCGTAACCAAAACTTTCATGCTGTAATTCCTTTCTCAAAAACAAAGTTCAGATTTTGCCCTTGGCGATGAGTCGAACGGCAAAACGGAATAGGAAATTCGGGAAGCGTAATCCAAAAAGCTCAAAGAGGGAGGTGACACGGTTGACGTGTCGCAAGCTCCAAAGCGCTCGGAAGCCGCCCTTTTCGCGGTTGAAGTTGCGCATACGCGCATGGCACCATTCCTGCGCCAATTTTAATTCCGGGATCGCAGAAACCGAGGAGAATGCCTCAATGCGATTGGCAAATACGCGGATGCGGCATTTGAGGTAGTCCTCTTTGGTTTTCACGCCCGTCATCACGCCCGTCTGATTTCCGCCGTAAACGCGGTAGCGCATCTGCGGCTCCTCAAGATAGTCAAGCGCGCCATCCTGCGCCGCGCGGAAGGCGAGATAGTGGTCGTGTACGATGCAATCGGGAAAGGGAAGATAGGAGAGCGCACGCGCACGCTCCATAATCACGGTGCAACCGATCACAAAATTGCGGTAGATCAGCTCCTTCGCAAGTCCCTCGCCTCGCAAAAATACATGGCGCTTGCGGTGTGAATCGATCGTAGGCGCAATCTCCTCACCGTCACCGTCCATGACCGAGACGTTTGAACAAACAAGCGTTGGCAGGAGCGGACTTTCTTCCATGAGCGCAACCGTATTGGCGATCTTTTTTGCAAGCCAAACGTCGTCCTGATCACAAAATGCGATGTAATGCTCGTCCTTTGCATCCGTTACAAGACGAGCAAAGGTTTGGTTGGAGCCAAGGTTGGTCTCGTTTTGCATGAGCGTATAGGGGAAAGCGGTGACGTGCTCGCGCACGATTTCGGCAAGCCTTTCAAAGCTGTATTTCGGAGATGCGTCGTCACGAATATAGAGAGTCAGATTTGGGTAGGTCTGCTCATTGAGAGAGTCTAAAAGCTCGATCAACCAATCTTCGCGCGGCTCGTAGACCGCAAGCAGAATGGCAACGCTCTTTTGCGCCATACCGTCACCCACCTTTCCAAACGAATTTGTCGTATTGTAGATATAATTAATCATATTATAACATATTGTTGACGGAAAAACAACCGAATTTCCAAAAAAGGGCAGACTTTTTTGAGCAAAAAACACAGAAAAACAGCCGCTCCGAAGAGCGGCTGCGTTTTTTCTGTGATTGATGCTTACGGTTCCGTTATTTTTTTCGTTTTTGAACTGCTTTGCCGCCTTTTCGATCGGTTTTGTCGGATCTTTTGGCGGCAGGCTTTGCACCGCGCGCGGGCTTTTCGTTGCGATGGGAAGAACGGTCTTTGCCATGCGCTTGCAACTTTGATCCCGATTTTTGATAGGGTTGGTGACTTGACGCAGGACGGATGAGACAGTCTGCTCCAAAGCCGATCAGATCCTCTCTGCCTGCTTTCTTGAGTGCCTCACGGACAAGATCGGCATTCTGCGGGCGATTATATTGCAAAAGCGCACGTTGAAGCTGCTTTTCGTGGTAGTCGGTCGCAACGTAGACCTGCTTCATGGTAAGCGGATTGATACCCGTGTAGTACATGACCGTGGAAGCCGTTCCGGGGGTTGGATAGTAGTCCTGCACCTGCTCGGGGGCATATCCGTTTTTCTTGAGACAGAGTGCCAATTCAATTGCATCCTGCAAGGTCGAGCCGGGGTGGCTGGACATGAGATAGGGAACGAGATACTGCTCCTTTCCTGCCTGCTTGGTGATCTCAAAAAATTTTTTACGGAAGCTCTCATAGACTCCGAACGGAGGCTTGCCCATGCAACCGAGAACGCCGTCCGAGCAATGCTCGGGCGCAACCTTGAGTTGCCCGCTGACGTTATCGCGCACCAGCTTTCTGAAAAATGCGTCGTTTTTGTCAAGCATGAGGTAATCAAATCGAATACCGCTTCGGATAAAGACTTTTTTTACACCCGCAACCGCCTCGGCTTCCTCAATGAGTCGCATATACTCACTGTGATCGACCTTGACGTTTTTGCAGGGAGTAGGCGCGAGACACTTACGGTTGGCGCAAACACCGTCCTTGAGCTGCTTGTCGCACGCAGGATAACGGAAATTTGCGGTCGGACCGCCAATGTCGTGGATGTAGCCCTTGAAATCGGGAAGCTGCGTGATCTTTTTGACCTCGGTGATCACGCTCTCAATGCTGCGCGAGCGTACCGTTCTGCCTTGGTGGAAGGCGAGCGCGCAGAAATTACAGCCGCCAAAGCAGCCGCGGTTGTGCGTGACCGAGAATTTGACCTCCTCGATACCGGGAACACCACCCATTGACTTGTAGGAGGGATGATAATCCCGCATATAGGGAAGCGCGTAAACGCGGTCAAGCTCCTCGCGCTCAAGTGGTGGCATTGGGGGGGTTTGCACCAGCATTTTACCGTCGTAAAGCTCGCAAATAGCCTTTCCGTTGACCGAATCCTGGTTTTTGTACTGGATACCAAATGCCTCGGCATATTTCCTTTTGTCGGTTTTAAGGTCGTTGTAATCAAAGGTAGCCGCAACGTCATAGTGAACGGGATCGCCCTCCTTGCCAAGGTAGACCGTTCCGCGTACGTCTCGGATCTTTTTGATCGGTACACCGCGATTGAGGAGCTCCGCGATGCGGAGCAGGATCTTCTCGCCCATGCCGTAGGTCAAGAGATCGGCACGGCTGTCCACCAAAACCGAGCGGCGCACCTTGTCATCCCAATAATCGTAGTGCGCGAAACGGCGCAGGGAGGCTTCAAGTCCGCCGATCACGATCGGTACGTCGCCGTATGCCTCGCGGATGCGGTTGCAGTAGACGATCACCGCGCGGTCGGGGCGGTTTCCCATCTTGCCGCCTGCAGAATAGTAGTCCATGCTACGCTTCTTTTTTGCGGCTGTATAATGCGCGACCATACTGTCGATGTTTCCGGACGTGACGAGAAAGCCGAGGCGCGGTCTTCCGAATTCCCGAAAAGCCTCACAGCTTTTGTAGTCGGGCTGGGAAAGGATCGCGACACGGTAGCCCGCATCCTCCAATACGCGCGATATAATGGACACGCCAAAGGACGGGTGATCGACGTACGCATCGCCCGTAACGTATACAAAATCGGGGGCATCCCAGCCGCGCGCATCCATTTCCTGACGGCAGAGCGGCAAAAAATCGTTTGGTTGTTTCATATTGTGATCCTTAATCGTTGAAATGTTTATTCCTGCCCGTCCTCGTTGGTATATGCCTTGATGCCTTGCATACGGGGAGAAAGATGAAATCCGTCGATCTCACCGCGTTGCATTGCGCCAAAGATACGGTAGCGCAGTCCGTCATGCTTGCGATCAAGGTCATGCAGCAGTCGCTTGATCTCCTCGCGTTGGGTATTTCCGTCTGCGGGACAGGGTGATTTGACGACGGGAAGCTCTACCTTGGATGCGAAATAGCGCACGTCCTTTTCGGGAAGGTAGAGGAGCGGACGAATAAGTCGCAGCTCTGTGCGGGAGAGGTAGGAAACGGGTGAGAAGCAACCGATCCGACCCTCAAAAAAGAGATTGAGCATCAGCGTTTCTACCGCATCGTCAAAGTGGTGACCGAGTGCGACCACGTTACATCCCAGATCCTTTGCTGCGTTGTGTAAAGCACCGCGGCGCATCTTGGCACAGAGAGAGCAGGGATTTTTTTCCTTGCGGATATCAAAAATGATGCGCGAGATCTCGGTCGGTACGATATGATACGGGACGTTCAATTCGTCGCAGAGCTTTTGGATCGGGGAAAAATCCATCCCTTCAAAGCCCATATCAACGGTAATGGCGATCAGCTCAAAGGGAACGGGGTAGAAGCGGCGCAATTCAGCCATTGCGCAAAGGAGCGTGAGCGAATCCTTGCCCGCAGAAACACCAACCGCGACGCGGTCGCCTGGCTCGAGCATTTTGTAGTCGTCAAGCGCGCGCCTCGTATAGCTCAAAATTCGTTTGATATGTTCCATATTCGTAGATGAGGGGCCGTCGCGCCTTGGTGCAACAGCCCCCATTCCTTTTCATTATTCAGCGTCGATCACTTCAACAACGGTGTCGGCATCCTCAAGGATCTCCTCGGGGAGTGCGTCGTCTGCATCGGTGGTGAGCTTCTTGATTGCCTTGATCTCGTGGATCACACCTGCGGTAAATGCGCTGACAGCTGCTGCGGCGGTAATGCCGATTGCCAATTTTGTAGAAAGCTTCATAGTTATATTCTCCTTTGTAATAAATTTCGACGGGTATATGTTATCATTGTTTTCCACCCTGTCGGGTTTCATTCGGGAAACAACATTCGTCGTATATTTTTTGTGCCTCTGGGGTCAGGATCCGCTTGGATTGTCCGTTTATCGGTTGATAGAGGAAAAGAGGAGGGGAGATACGCATGGACGGTGCGCCGCCCTTGATTGCCTCCAAGAGGATCATACACGGCTCTGCCTCGGTATCCGCATGGACAAAGGTCATGCGCTTCGGTTCAAGCCTTGCCTCGAGAAGTGCCGCAAAAAGCTCGCTCAATCTGTCGGGTCTCCAAACCACGACAAACCGTCCGCCGTGCTTGAGAATTCTCCCTGCCGCTGCGCAAAAATCTGCGATCCTGCCGCAAACCTCGTGTCTTGCAATGTATTTTTCATCCGCATCGTTCCGCTTTCCGGCGTTGCATTTCATGTACGGGGGATTGGAAACGACCAGATCGACCTCATGCCCAAGCATTGTGGGGGTAAGATTGCATACGTTCTCGCATAGCGTGTCAATATTAGAAAAGCCGTTGAGCGCAGTGTTTCGCTCAATCAACTCAGCATAAACGGGTTGGATCTCAATTGCCGTGATCCTTTTTGCCTTTTTCTTAGATGCGAGGAGAAGAGAAACGATGCCTGTTCCACCACCCAGCTCAACTGCCACAGCGTTTGTCGAAGGGCGAACGTAGGCGGCAAGCAGAAATGCATCGGTCCCAAAGGTCAAGCCCTGCTTTTTTTGTATGAGTCGGATCTGCTCGTTAACCTCGTCGAGGCGTTCGTCGTCCGCGAGGGTGGGGAGGTTGGTCATATCGATAAACCCCTTCTTTCGGTTCTGATCTTTGAAAAACAAGCAGCGGAGCCAAAACGGTCATGCCCGCCAGCTCCGCTGTTCGTTCGGTCGATGTAATTAAGCCTCCTGAGGAGCACCGACGGGGCATGCATCTGCGCAAGCACCGCAGCTGAGGCATTTGTCTGCATCGATCTCGTATTTGCCGTCGCCTTCAGCGATCGCCTCTACGGGGCAAGCCTCAACGCAAGCGCCACAAGCTACGCAATCATCAGAAATCTTGTAAGCCATTACACTATACCTCCTATTACCTTGTGATACTTATATTTTAACATATTTTTTTTGAAATGCAACTGTTTTTTATAATTTTTTCAAAAAATTTCGTATTTTCGCAAAAAATGATGTAAAATAAGACAATTTGTGATTTTTTGACGGTAAATTATTCGCTCTTTTCCGCGTTTTTCTGACCGCCGCGCTTTTCCTTACCGATGACGGTGACCTGATCGCGGTGATACTGCTTGGGGGTATTGTCATTTGTGTCCTTGAGGATCACGCGAACGGTTCCCGCCAGGGGATTGGAGGCGATGACCGTGCCGATACCGTCCTCGGTCTTTACGATCGAGTCGTTTGACGGAGTCTTGCGGATCTCCTCTGCGTAGACCTCCGATTCGTAGTGCAGACAGCACATCAGTCTGCCGCATACGCCCGAGATCTTGGAGGAATTAAGAGAAAGGTTCTGCTCCTTTGCCATTTTGATGGAGACCTGCGTAAAATCGGGCAGAAAGGTGGAGCAGCAGAGTGTTCTGCCGCACACGCCGAGTCCGCCGAGCATTCTCGCCTCGTCACGGATACCGATCTGACGAAGCTCGATGCGGGTATGGAAGATCGATGCGAGATCCTTGACCAGATCTCGGAAGTCAACGCGTCCCTCTGCGGAGAAGTAGAAGAGAAGCTTACTGTTGTCAAATGCGTATTGCGCATCGATCAGCTTCATATCGAGCTTGTGGTGCGCGATCCTTTCGCGACAGGCAACAAGTGCCTCCTCCTCCTTTTTTCTGTTTTCCGCGTTGTGTGCAACGTCTGCTTCGGTTGCGATGCGTACAAGCGGACGAAGGGGAAGAACCGTATCTTTTTTGTTTACGTAAGCGTTTTTTAAGCAAACCTCACCGAATTCGGGGCCCCTTGTGGTCTCTACGATCACAGATTGTCCCTTTTCCACCGCGATCCCGTTGGGATCAAAGTAGTACATTTTTCCGGAGGTGCGGAAGCGGACACCGATGACCTCGATGCGGTCGTCGGTCTTTCCGATGGGAGTCGGAATATCGGGTGCGGGGGTAAGAATGTCCTCGCCGATCAGAGAGGATTCAAAAACGGGGATGGCTTCCTCTGCTTTGACATCGTTCGTTTTGGGAATGGATACCTCAACAGGCTCCTCCGACTTGCTTTCAGCGGGGATCGATCCGTCGGCTGCTTTCAGCACGATCCTTGCGCGAAGATCGGAGAGAGAAAGCTCCTCGGCGACGGTATCTACAGCGGGCTGGCGGTTTTGGGACGATTTATGACGGCGATTACGGTTTCTGCCGTGCTTCTTTTGTCCTTGTGCGGCGGGATTTTCCGCAGGGCTTCCGTTGTTGCCTTTATTTTCTGCAGGCGCCGCGGGCGCTTCGTTCGCCTTGATCTCGTTGATCTGTGCGGCGTTTTCCTTCTTTCCACCGTGATGCTTACCTCCGCGGTGACCGCGATGACGGTGGTGGCGGTGAGCGCCTGTGGGATTATTATTTGCGTTCTGCTGCTTTGCAGCTTCGTTCTGATTGTTATTTTCCATGCTTTTTTAGGTTCCTTTCGGGAAATACGAATTGGATTAGAGTCGGAGCAGACCTGCCTCGACAGCCATTGCGGTCAGGGTAAGGCGGACGTTTGCATTGACACGCAAGCGATCGATCGCCTCGGTTACGGCGTTGCAGAGCCTCTGCAACTCAGGTGTTGTAAAGCGATATGCCATGGTGTGTGCCTCTTCCGCATCCGCAAAAAAGGAGAGCGGAGGATCGTCGGTCTGCTTGCATACGAGCAGATCTCGCAGGCAGAGGAGGACGGTTGAGAGCTGTGCGGTCAAAATATCGCGCTTTTGCCCGAGTCCGTTGAGATAACGAAGGGATGCGGACGAGCTCTTGCTCTCGGAGCAGAGTCGGACGAATTCCTTTGCTACCGTTCGGCGCTCTATGAGCGGCTTTCTCGCGGAGGCAGAGAGCAATTCGATCGCAATTCCAAGCTTGCCGTCTGCCGTTGCGAGCAGCTCGCTGAATTCGGTGGGATCCGTTGCCTTGAGTGTGCGTGCCTCGACGTGCTTTTTGCATAGCTGCTCCTCCAGAATTTTCTTTGAGAGCGGCTCGGTGTGAAGGATCTGCGCGCGACTGCGAATGGTTTCGAGCAATTGCGCGGCACTTTCGCATAAAAGAAAGAACAACACGTATTTTGGCGGCTCCTCTAAAGTAAGAAGAAATGCGTTTTGCGCCTGTACGGTCATCAGATGCGCGTCCTCGATCAGATACACCTTGACGTCCGTATCATTGGGAGCAACCATCACATCGGACTTTAGCTTTCGTATGGCTTCCACACCCAACGTTGCCTTGTCCTCTCTGCCAATAACGGTAATATCGGGAGAATTTCCGCCAAGGATCTTTTTGCAGGAGGGGCAGGAGAGGCATGGGAGCGCCTCGGACGTATCGCTTTTACGTTGGCAGGAGAGCGCCGCGGCAATATGCAATGCAAGGGTATGCTTGCCCGATCCGCGAGGTCCCTCGATGATATAGGCGTGAGAGAGGGTGTTGGCACGGATCTCGTCGCCAAGCCTTGCGCGAAGTGCGTCGTTGCCCGCGATCTCTGTAAAGTATCTGTTCATGCCGTTGCCTCCCTTCGCCTATGATACACCACATTATATTATAGCAGTTTTCTCTCCTCTTGTCAAGCGAGAGCGAGATGTTTGTCGTTTCTTTTTTCGGCTTTTTCTGTAAAAATTCATGCAAGCGATTGACAGAACGGCGGAAATAGGTTATAATAAACAGGAAGGGTTTGGCGACTCGCCAAATGCCGAATTTTACACAGAAAGGATCGTATTACCATGGTAGTTACAAAGCAGACCGTGATCGGTGATATCCTCGATTACGACGTAGAGACCGCGCAGTTCTTTTTTGCCATCGGCATGCATTGCCTTGGCTGTCCCTCTTCTCGCGGAGAGTCCATTGAGGCAGCTTGCATGGTTCACGGAACCGATGCGGATGCGCTCGTTGAAAAGATCAACGAGTTCTTGGCTTCCAAGAAGGCCTAAATCAAACATTTCGGGCAGGCTAAAACCTGCCCAAATCTTTCATAATTTTGACAGATGAAAGGATTTTGTATGTCTGCCATCCCAACACCCGACGCGCGACTCCAAAGCGCGATTTCATATATCAAAAAGGGCGGTACGGTTGCCGATATCGGTACCGATCACGCCTATCTGCCCATCCATCTTGTCAAGGAGGGGCTCGTCCGTTCTGCGATAGCCGCGGATATCAATCTCGGCCCCATTCTTTCCGCGCGCGCCAACATTGAGGCGGCAGGGCTCTCCAAGGAGATCACCGCGGTTCATACCGACGGCTTGCATGGAATTGAAGCATACGCGCCGGACGATATCCTCATCTTCGGCATGGGTGGAGAATTGATCGTAAAAATACTCACAGAAGCACCGTGGATCCAAAATGCGGAGATCGGCTTGATCCTCCAACCCATGTCACGCGCCGCGATCCTGCGTAGCTGGCTCACCGAGAACGGGTTTTCGATCCTCGGGGAAAGCTTGACCGATTGCGCTAAATATTATCAGACGATCTATGCACGCTACGATGGAAAGGGCGAAAAATACACAGAAGAGGAGCTTTTGCTCGGGCGGCGCAATATTGAAGCGCAGCCGCCTCTGTTTGAGGGCTTTGTTCGCCATGAATTAAAGGTGCATCAAAAAATATTGGCGGGAAAGCGGCTTTCTGCCGATGCGGATACGCAAAACGAGCTCCGCGTGATCGAATTTTTGAACAGACGATTGGAGAACCTGAAATGAAGATCCAAGAATTATATTATTTTTTAAACGAGCGGATCCCCGAATCGCTCTCCTGCGAATGGGACAATGACGGACTGATGTGCTGTCCCGACGGAAGCCGCGAGGTGCATCGAGTCCTGATCGCGCTTGACATCACGGCTGCGATCGCGGAGCGTGCGATAAACGAGGGCTATGACGTCATTCTCTCGCATCATCCGCTCATATTCCGTCCGTTAAAGGCGCTCAACGACAGCGATCCCGTGGCGAAAAAGACGCTGCGCCTGCTTTTGTCGGGAGTCACAGCAATGAGCTTCCACACGAGGCTGGATGCGGTGGTCGGCGGTGTCAACGATACGCTTGCCGCGGCATTGGGGCTTCTCGAGGTCGTTCCGTTTGCGGAAAACGGCGAGGAGATCGGGCGCATCGGGGAATTGAAGGATGTGATGACACTCGATGATTTTGCCGCGCGTGTCAAGTCTGTAACAGGCGCGCCCTACGTGCAGGTTGCGGATGCGGGGGTGCCCGTGCGCCGTGTTGCCTTGCTTGGCGGTGGGGGTGCATCCGATGCGGATGCCGCAAAAGCCGCAGGAGCAGACACCTATCTGACGGGCGAGCTCAAGCACAATCAGCTTACCGATGCGCCCGAGAACGGTATGAATCTCATCGCCGCAGGGCATTTTTACACAGAGGATCTCGTTTGCCGCCGATTGGCAGAGCTTGTCGCGGAGGCAGATCCCAAAATTGAGATCACGGTTGCAAACAGCAACGCAGTACGTTTTATTTGAAAGAGAGGGCTTGAAGGATGACCTATGTAATGTCAGATTTACACGGAAACTATCAAAAGTTTTTGAAGATGCTGGAGGAGATCCGCTTCTCCGATAACGATATCATGTACGTGATCGGTGATATCCTCGACTACGGTGACGAGTCGATGGAGCTGATCGCGGATTTGAGCGTGCGCCTCAACGTCTATCCCGTGGCGGGTGAGCATGATTTTTTAGCCGTTCGTATGCTTAAGGGCTTTGAAAATATGCTCAAGAGCGGTGCCGCACCCGATCCCGAGTACATTGCGGAAATGACGCAGTGGGTGCAGGACGGCGGTCAGAGCACGCTGGAGGGATACCGCGCGCTTGACGAGGAGCAACGCGAGGGTGTGCTTGAGTATCTCGAGGAAATGACGCTCTTTGAGGAGCTTGAGGTAGGTGGCGAGGAATACGTGCTCGTCCACGCGGGTATTGCCGATTATGAGGCAGGCTCCGATCTCGAGGATTATCTCCCCGAGGACTTTTTCTCCGAGCCGCTTTCCGCCGATTATCCGCTTATCGAGGGCAAGACCGTAGTGGCGGGACATCAGCCCACCAAGAGCGGCAAGATCGAGCGAGGAGAGGGCAGTATCCTGATCGACTGCGGCGCGGGAGAGGGTGGAGCCCTCGGTTGCCTCTGCCTTGAGACGGGCAAGGAGTATTACGTCTGATATGCAGAAAAACGACATTGTAACGCTTCAAATTGAGGAGATCAATAACCTCGGCTGCGGCGTCGGGCATCTCAAAAATCCCGACGGCAGTCGGGGTGTTGTGGTGTTTGTTGCGGGTGCGGTGACGGGAGACGAGCTTGAAGCAAGGATCATCAAGGTCAACAAAAGTTATTTGGTCGGTCGCATCGAGCGGTTGCTCACACCGTCTCCGTATCGCTATGACGGTGAGGATTGCGGCGCGCGCGGATGCGGTGGCTGTATCTACCGCCACGTCAAATATGACCACGAGCTGGATTTGAAGCGCGATTACGTGCAAAGCGCATTTCGCAAGGCAGGTCTTGCGGAGGTTGAGGTCGAGGCAGTCCGCACGACGGGGCAATTGACTTCCTATCGAAACAAGGCGCAGTATCCCGTCCAAAACGGCAAAAACGGAATGGAATACGGCTTTTTCGCGGGTTCCTCGCATCGCATCGTTCCCGTGTCTGCCTGCTTGCTTCAGCCTGCGATTTTTGCGGAAATTGCCGCGTTTGTTTGTGATTTTTGCGATCAAAATCACATCCGCGCATACGATGAGACCACGGGAAAGGGCTTTTTGCGCCATATCTACCTCCGCCAAGGACAAAACACGGGGGAGATCATGCTTTGTCTTGTCGCAAACGGCAAAGGCTTTGCGCAGGAAGGGCTCTTTACATCGAAATTGAGTGAGAAATTCCCGCAGATCGTCAGCGTTTATCTCAATACGAATACCAAAAACACCAACGTGGTTTTGGGCAATGAATACCGTCTTTTGTACGGCAAGGCGCAGATCGAAGACGTGCTTTGCGGCAAGCGCTTTCGCATCTCGCCCGCCGCGTTTTATCAAGTCAATCACGATGCCTGCGAGCTGCTTTACGGAATTGCCAAGGAAAAGGCAGAGCTTTCGGGCAATGAAATTTTGCTCGACCTCTATTGCGGCATCGGTACCATCGGTCTTTCCATGGCAGACCGAGCGAGAGAGATCGTAGGTATTGAGATCGTCGAGGCGGCGGTCGAATGCGCCAAGGAAAATGCTAAAAGAAACGGCATTGAAAACGCGTATTTCTATTGCGGAGACGCGAGTGATGCCAAGAAGCTTCTCGCAAACGCAGAGACATTGCACGGATCGGTCGACGGCGCGACGGTTATCATGGATCCGCCGCGAAAGGGAAGCACGCCCGAGCTGATCGAGTACCTCGCCGCGCGCAATTTCCAAAGGATCGTCTACGTCTCCTGCAATCCCGACACCCTCGTGCGCGACTGTGTTCTTTTTCGTAGCTTGGGCTATGAAATCGGTACGGTTACACCCGTCGATATGTTCCCGAGAACAGGGCACGTCGAGTCGGTCGTGTGTCTGACGAGAAAGTAAGCCAAAATCGGCTCAAAATGGGCAAAACGACCCTTTTTGAGCGATTTTGAGATAAAATTTCAAAAAATTGGTGTTCAAAAATAAAAATCGCCCTGATTTTACGCAGGGACAAATGTTACTTTTGAGCAAAACTTGAAAGTTCATTTTACAGCAGTTTAGTATAACATATCGAAAGGAGGACGTAGTCATGATAGATGAACAAAAGAAGCTTATAAGGGAACAGTTGTTTTCCACCACTGATTTTCAGAAAAAGTGGAACAAATATCTAAAAGCATTTGGAAAGGATTTAGATGAACTCTTCGGCACTGACTATGATAAAAAAATACGTCTCTCCGAGGGACTTGAACACTTATTAAACAATAGATTATCAGATGCCTACCATGTTATACGTCATTTAGAATCTGCTTGTGTAACCAATTTCGACAAACAAATTTTTGATAGACTAATTAAACTTTGCTTGAATGAGGAAGAAATGGCAAGAGCAAAAGTTGGAGATTGGGTAAAGCAAAGCCATGGTGGGTATTATCAAATCATCAAACGTACATCGGATTACGTTGTTATCAAACAGGTTTTCGACCATAAGTTTGTTTATGCAAAACAATCTGTAAACGTTGACGGTTTTG
>JAFTJB010000128.1 GCA_017456625.1 Clostridia bacterium | reverse complement strand
GCGGCTCGGTCACGCCGCGGTTCTGACACCACACTGTGGTGTCATTCATTGCCGCGTCGCCGCTTCGCTACCCATAGGGAGTAGCCCTCTCAGTCGCCTTACGGCGCCAGCTCTCCCATAGGGAGAGCCTATGAAAGCCTCTCGTTTTGGGTAGCCTAATAGCCTCCCACTCTGGGGGAGGTGGCAGCCGCTTGTCGGCTGACGGAGAGGGGCGCGAAGCGAGTTTGTGGCACGATGCGAGGTTCCCCGAAGCGAGCTTGTCGAACTTTGGGGGTTCGCGCGTAGTCGTGACGGAGAGGGCAAATCCCCTTGATCACGTTTTATAAACGAAATTTTATTTCAGAAACAGAGGTTCTACCATGGCACTACCATTGGACGGGCTGGAGAAAAAGCTCGGCTACCGCTTCAAAAACAAAGAGCTTTTGCGGCGCGCGCTGACACACTCCTCTTATTCCAACGAAACGGGTGCGCGAAATCATCACCTGCTCTGCAATGAGCGGCTCGAGTTTCTCGGGGATTCCGTGCTCTCCATTATCACAAGTGAATATCTCTACCGCGATTTCGCAGAGCATCCCGAGGGAGATCTGACACGGATGCGCGCATCGGTCGTATGCGAGGAGGCGCTTGCCTCTTATTCCGAAAAGCTCGATCTTGGCTCCTATCTCCTGCTCGGTCGCGGCGAGAGTCAGAACGGTGGCGCAAAAAAGCCCGCCGTCATTGCGGATGCCTTTGAGGCGGTCTTGGCGGCGATCTATCTTGACGCAGGCGAGGGGGATGCTCTCGCAACCGTGCGCGCGTTCCTGCTCCCCTTCATCAAGGAGGCGGTCGCGGCACTTCCCGTCACCGCGGGCAGCTACCATGCCGATAATAAGTCGCGCTTGCAGGAATTCATCCAGCGTGAGCGTGATTCGGGCGCGCTTGAGTACCGCGTGATCGGCGAGAGCGGACCCGACCACAACAAGACCTTCGAGGTCGGCGTTTATCTCGGCTCCAACTGCATCGGTCGCGGCATGGGACACTCCAAGCGCCAGGCAGAGCAGGCGGCGGCAAAGGACGCGCTGGCTCTCTTTGGTGTAACTGAGCGATAAGATGCATAAAAATATTCCCATTTTCATTCCGCATCTCGGTTGCCCGCATCAGTGCGTGTTTTGCAATCAGCGCTCCATTTCGGGATGCGCGGAATTTGACGAGAGCGGCGTGGATGCAGAGATCCGAGCGGCACTCGCAACGCTTCCCGCGGGGGCAGAGAGCGAGATCGCGTTTTTCGGCGGCTCCTTCACGGGCATTGATCGAGGGCTGATGCTCCGTCTGCTCGATACGGCGCAAAAATACGTCGACGAGGGGCGCGTGGGCGCGATCAGGCTTTCCACCCGACCCGACTATATCGATGAGGAGATCCTCTCGATCCTGTCGCGCTATGCGGTGAAAACCGTTGAATTGGGGCTTCAGAGCATGGACGATCGCGTACTGGCGGCATCGGGCAGGGGACACACGGCAGAAGAGGCGCGGCGGGCGTGTCGGCTCGTCGTGTCGCATGGCTTTTCGCTTGTGGGACAAATGATGGTCGGTCTGCCCGAGTCAAGTGAGGAGACCGAACGGAAAACGGCGGAGGAGATCGTCTCCATGGGCGCTTCGGCGGCGCGGATCTATCCCACCGTGGTGTTCTATGATACACCACTGTGCGAGATGGCAAGGCGCGGCGATTACCGACCGCTGACCGATACCGAGGCGGCAAAGAGAAGTGCTGAGGTGTTGTCAATTTTGGAGGCGGGCGGCGTTCCGTGCATCCGCATCGGACTTTGCGCCACCGAAAATCTCGCGTCCCCCGAGGCGGTCTACGCGGGTCCCAATCATCCCGCGCTCGGTGAGGCGGTTTGGAATGAATATTACTATACACGTATCCGAAAAGCGGTCACGGAGGCAGGGCTTACGGGACGGGAGATCGCTTTGTCCGTACCGCACGGCGAGGTCTCCAAGGTGATCGGGCAGAGGCGGTGTAACGCGGAGCGATTGCAACGAGAGACGGGTACGCGCATCAAAAAGGTCTATGACAGTCTGCCGCACGGAGAGGTGCGCGCGCAGGCGTGGAAATAAATTATGACAGATACCGCGAAATTTTCGCGTTTCAAAAATTGTAGGAGGACTATTTCACCGTGTATTTGAAATCACTGGAAATGCAGGGCTTCAAGTCGTTCCCCGATAAGACCAAGCTGGTCTTTGAGAACGAGACCGAAGTCAAACTCGAAAGCGGAGACCCCTCCCAGGGCGTTACGGTCATCGTAGGACCGAACGGCTCGGGAAAATCGAATATCGCCGACGCGATGCGTTGGGTCTTGGGTGAGATCTCCTCCAAGAGTCTGCGCGGAAGCAAGATGGAGGACGTTATCTTCGGAGGCGCGGACAGCCGCCGCCCCATGGGTTACGCAGAGGTCTCGGTCACGTTCGACAATCGCGGCGAATTTGCCAAGCTGGACTGTCCCTACGACGAGGTCACCGTCACAAGACGCTATTACCGCGCGGGCGAGAGTGAATATTTCATCAACCGCAAGGGCGTGCGCCTCAAGGATATCTATGAGCTCTTTATGAACACGGGTATCGGACGTGACGGCTATTCTATCATCGGACAGGGTCGAATTGCGGAGATGGTATCACGTAAGAGCGAGGAGCGCCGCAGCACCTTTGAGGATGCTTCGGGTATCGCGCGTTATCGCTACAAGAAGAACGAGGCGGAGCGCAAGCTCAAGGATACCGAGGAGAACATGGCGCGTGTCAACGATATCTTCACCGAGGTCTCGGCGCAGGTCGGTCCCCTTCAGAAGGAAGCGGAGAAGGCGAAGCGCGCGATCGAGCTGATGGAGAACAAGAAGCGCGCGGACGTCAGCCTCTGGCTCTACGACACCGAGAAGCTGCGGGGCGAATTGAGTGCCGCGGAGGAGGCAATGCAGCACGCGACCTTCGATCTCGAGGTGGCGGAGGACGTCATCCAGTCGCTCGAAACGCAGAACAATAAGCTCTTCGAGGCATCGCAGGGAAGCAAGCAGGAGTCCGAAACGCTCCTCACGCAGATCCACGAAACCACGGAGAACACACACAGACTCGAAAGTGAGTACCGCGTGGCGGAGAATACCGTCAACCACGCAAAGGATCTCATTGCCGCGACCGAGGTGACTCTTACGGGCACGCGCGAGGCAATGGAGACCGAGCGCGAGGGCGGTACGGTGCATATCAACAAGATCGAGGAGCTGCTCAATTCTCTCACCGCGCTCACCGAGGAGCAGAACAAGCTCAACGACGAGCAGGAGCGACTCACGCGCCGCGAGCAGGAGCTTGAGGCGATCGTTGCGCAGACGGGAGAGGATATCCGTGCTCTGGAGTCCGAGGCAGTCGACGTGCGCGTGCGCATTTCGGTCCTCGAGAACGCAAAGACCACCGATACCAACAAGAACACGTCCGCTCTGACCGAATTGGAGGGATATCGCCGCATTTCGGAGGAGCTGGATTCCCAATGTGCGGCAAAGCGCCGTACGGTCGAAAAATACGACAGCGAGCTTGCCAATATCGACAGCGAGATCGAGGCGCACACCGAGGCGAAGAACCGCGCCGCAGAGGAATTGCACGCGGCAATTGAGGAAAGCCATGCGGAGAGCCTCCGCCGTGATTCTGTCGCGCAGAGAATCGCTACCATGAAGGCGATGGAGGAGCATTTCGAGGGTTATTCGGGTGCCGTTCGCTTTGTCATGAAGCAATATGAGGAGGGAAGGATCACCGATGCGCACGGCGCGCCCTGCGGCAAGATCTACGGCCCTCTTTCCAAGGTCATTTCGGTCGATGCGAAGTATATCACCGCCATCGAGATCGCGCTCGGTGCCAATCTGCAAAACATCGTGGTTGCGGATGAGGCGACCGCAAAGGCGGCAATGTTCGCCCTCAAGCGCGGTGAGGCGGGACGCGCGACCTTCTTCCCGCTTACCTCCATGAAGGCAGCCGTGCCCACCCGTGAGATGAGCGAGGCGGCGGGGTATCGCGGATATATCGGTGTGGCGGATACGCTCATCACCACCGATCCCAAGTTTAAAAACGTGCTCTCCTCGCTGCTCGGCAAGACCGTGGTGTTCGATCACATCGATAACGCCACTGCCATGGCACGCGCGCTGGGCTTCCGTGTCCGCGCCGTTACGCTCGACGGTCAGCAGATCAACGTGGGCGGCTCCTTTACGGGTGGCTCGGTACGCACGGGCAACAGCGTGCTCTCCCGCACGGGTGAGATTCTGCGCCTCGAGGAGGAATTAAAGGCGCTGGAGGCGTCGGTCGCGGAGCTGGAGCGCAACGTAGAGGAATTGCAAAAGAAGCAGGAGGAGCTGGAGAACACGGTCTATTCCACAGAGGATCGCCGTGATCTTCTCACCGTTCTGCGCAATGCCGAGCAGGGTCAGCTTGACCAATTGACGGCAAAATACGAGGCGAACCAAACGCTTCTGGACAAGCTGCGCGGCGATATGCGCCAATACGAGGAGGCGCAGGCGAGATACATGGAGGATCTCGGCACGCTCACGCGTGAGGAGAAGTCCCTGCGCGCACGCATCAAGGAGCTTGACGAGCTTCGCCACGAAAGAGAGGCGGAGCGCGGAGACACGATCCTCTCCCGTGAGGACGTGGCACGCAGCATCACCGAGATGTATATTCGCATCAGCGAGACGCAAAAGGATATCGAGACCGCGACGGTGCTGCGCGATAATGCACAGGCACGCGTGGATAATCTCGTTCGCGAGATCACGGTGCTCGAGGGTCGCATCAATACGCAGATGATGCAGATCGAGGTCACCGAGGAGAAGATGCGTGAGAACCGCGCGGAGTTCGAGGCGCAGAATACCCTGCTTGAGGAGCTCAACGCGAAGAGAGCGGAGGTCGAAAAGGACAGCTTCGCCTTCGAGCGCAAGCTCAACGAGCTCAACGCAAAGCTGCGCGACAAGATGAACCAGAAGGAGCTCATCTTCCGCGAATACACCAAGTGCGAGGCAAAGCTGACCAATCTGCGCGATACGCAGGATAAGCTTGCCACCCGCCTCTGGGATGATTACGAGATGACGAGAGCCGACGCGGTCGCGCTCGGTTATCCGCCCGTCACCAAGGAAAACCGTACCGAGGTGGTTGCACTCCAGACCGAGTGCAAGAACAAGCTCCGTGTCATCGGTCACGTTGACCTCGACGCGGTGAACAAATACGACGAGGTCAAGAAGCGCTACGACTACATGAGCGGACAGATCACCGACCTTGAGAAGGCACGCCGTGACCTGGCAGGCATCATTGAGCGTTTGGAGAGCGAGATGAAGACCGCGTTCGTGGATTCCTTCAACAAGATCAACGAGAACTTCGGCAAGGTCTTTGCCGAGCTGTTCGGCGGCGGATCTGCGGAGCTGTCTCTCTCGGATCCCGAAAACGTGCTTGAGAGCGGAATCGAGATCAAGGCGGCACCTCCCGGAAAGATCATCAAGAACCTCATGCAGCTTTCGGGCGGTGAGCAGGCGTTCATCGGTGTCGCGCTCTTCTTTGCGACCCTGCAGGTCAATCCCACGCCCTTCTGTATCCTCGACGAGATCGAGGCGGCGCTGGACGAGGTCAACGTCGAGCGTCTGGCACAGTACATCAAGCGTTATTCGCACGGTACGCAGTTCATCATGATCACGCACCGTCGCGGAACCATGGCGGCGGCTGACCGTCTCTACGGTGTCACCATGCCCGAGCACGGTATCTCCAAGGTGCTCATGCTTGATATCAACGATATTTCCAAGAGAGAGGGGGACGAGTGGAATGGGATTTTTGGATAAGCTTTTTGGCAAAAAGGATCGAGACACGTCCGTAGAAGAGCCTCGCGAGGAGGAAAAAGCGGCAGATGAGGCGGCGGTCGAGGAGACTGTCGAGGAGGCTGTTGCGGAAACGGTTGAAGAAACGGTTGAAGAAACGGTTGAAGAGACCGTTGACGAGACTGTAGAAGAAAAGATAGAGGAGACTCCCGCACAGGAGGCTCCCATGACCGAGGCAGAGCACCGCGAGGAGAAAAAATCCTTTTGGGGCCGCGTGAAGGCGGGACTTGCCAAGACCAAAAACGCGCTCTTCGGACAGATCGACGAGCTGCTCAAGAGCTTCGTCAAGGTGGACGAGAATCTTTTGGAGGAATTGGAGGAGATCCTCATTTGCGCCGACGTCGGTGTCAATGCCTCCGAGGCGATCATCGACGAATTGCGCGAGGCGATCCGTGATGGCAGACTCAAGGAAAAGGAGCAGGTCATCACCACCCTGCACGAGATCCTCGGTCGCATGATCGGAGAGGGGGAGGAGCTCAAGCTCACCACCACACCCTCCGTCATTCTTGTCATCGGTGTCAACGGTGTCGGAAAAACCACATCCATCGGTAAGATCTCCAATCAATTGCGCCGACAGGGCAAAAAGGTCGTGGTCGCGGCGGCGGATACCTTCCGTGCGGCGGCGATCGATCAGCTTGCGGTCTGGTGTGAGCGCGCGAAGGTGGATCTGATCCGTCAAAATGAGGGAAGTGATCCCGCGGCGGTGGTCTTTGATGCCTGCCACGCGGCAAAGAATAAGAATGCCGACGTGCTCATCGTCGACACGGCGGGAAGATTGCACAACAAGACCAATCTCATGAACGAGCTGGCAAAGATCAACCGTGTCATCGACCGCGAGCTTCCCGGTGCGGCACGCGAGAATTTGCTCGTTCTCGATGCGACGACGGGGCAGAACGCTATTTTCCAGGCGAAGGAATTCAAGAACGCAGCACAGCTCACGGGACTGATCCTGAACAAGATGGACGGAACGGCAAAGGGCGGCATCGTCATTGCCATCCGCGAGGAGCTTGGTATTCCCGTCAAGTTCATCGGTGTCGGTGAGAAGATCGACGATATGCAGGAGTTCGACCAGCAGGAATTCGTCAAGGCGCTGTTTGAGTGAATGTAACTTTTGTGTGGTAAGGTTTGCAAAATTTGCTTGTAGATCTCACTTCGGCGTGCCGCCTCGTGGTTTTGCTCCGTTTGTGCCAAACTGCGCAAAACTTCGACTTCGGACATTGCAAAACAGACTTTCATGAAACCACAAATTCTGTGTCCTTCGCTCAAGATGACGCATAATGGAGAAGTCCGTACAAACATTCTTTATTGCGTCATCCTGAGCGGAGAGCGCGGAATTTGAAGGAAGTAAAAAATCTTCTGTGCAATGCTCGCAGTCGAACTTTCGCGCAATGAGGGACGAATGGAGCGAAAGCGCGCAGGTGCGGTGCACCAAGCGGGATCTACTGAAAACGCTTGCTGACTTGCCAAATGAATGTTACTTTCCTATGAAAAGGTATGACAAAATTCGTTTGTAGATCTCACTTCGGCGTACCGCCTCGTGGTTTTGCTCCGTTTGTGCCAAACTGCGCAAAACTTCGACTTCGGACGGCAATTGCTTGCAATTGCCGTCCTTCGCTCAAGATGACGCACTATTTTTCCCATCGTGGTAACTGTTCGCGCCGCACAAGAAACACCTACCCCGACCATTCCATCTATGCGTCATCCTGAGCGGAGAGCGCGGAATTTGAAGATGGTAAAAAATTTTCTGTGCAATGCTCGCAGTCGAACTTTCGCGCAATGAGGGACGAATG
>JAFTJB010000127.1 GCA_017456625.1 Clostridia bacterium | reverse complement strand
GGACTCTACGGAATAGCGGAGAGAAACGGGGTAGTCGTTGCCGCAGGCTTCCTTGATCGCCTTTACGATCTCCGCGGCAAAGCGGTAGCGGTTTTCAAAGCTTCCGCCGTATTCGTCGGTACGCTTGTTGAAGAATTCGATCGCGAACTGGTCAAGGAGATAGCCCTCGTGTACCGCGTGAACCTCAACACCGTCAACTCCCGCCTCCTTGCAGAGCTTTGCGGTCTTTGCGAACGCCTCAATGATCTCCTCAATCTGCTCCACCGTCATCTCGGGGCACTCAATGTCGTGTGCCCAACGGGATTTTTGCGGGCTGGGGGAGGCAAGCTCGTGATTGGTGTCAATGATCGGCTTGATCAGCGCGCGGGTGAACTTGTTCTTGTGCAGGGGAGCGATGAGCTCGGTAATCGCCCAAGAGCGTCCCATGCCCGCCGTCAGCTGAATGAAGAGCTTGGCACCCGTTTTGTGGATCTCGTCCATGTAGTCCTTGAGATCCTTGAACATTTTTTCATTCTGCCAGAGCCATTTTCCCCAGAAGGTGTCACGCACAGGGGCAATGCCGGGGATGATGAGACCGACGTTGTTTTTGGCTCTTTCCAAAAAGTGATTTGCTGCTTCCTTGTCAAAGTGACAGCCTGTCAGCTCAAACCAACCAAAGAGAGAGGTGCCGCCGGTAGTGCATAAAACGATGCGGTTCTTGATCTCGACGTTACCGATCTTCCACGGTGTAAACAACGCCTGATACTTGGGATCTGTTCTTTCCATGATGTACCGTTCCTTTGCTTGTATTTTTTATTCCTGTAACAAGAAAATTATACCACACAGCCCGTCGCTTGTCAAGGCTTTAACAAAAAACTTGTTGTAATTTCAACAAGGAGAGAAAGGAATGGGCAAATAAAGAGGAAGATTGAAGTGGTGAGTCATTCTACGCAGAACAAAAACAAAACAACAAACAAAAGACCGCTTTTCCTGTCAAAAAATGATAGAAAAAGCGGTTTTTCGGTAGAAATCCCTGCGGATTTCAATTTTTATGTGTGTTTTTGTTCTGTGCTGAATGACTCAACCCCTTGCATTGCTTGCAATATCTCCAACGCCGTTGAGAATATATTTGGGGCGATAGGGGAAATTGTTAATATCCTCGCGCGCAGTCACACCCGAGAGGACAAGGACGGTATCAAGGTTCGACTCGATGCCTGCGATGATGTCGGTATCCATGCGGTCACCGATGAAGGCGATGTCCTCGCTGTGGCAGCCGAGGATGCGGAGACCGTGACGGAGCATAAGTGGGTTGGGCTTGCCGACGAAATATGCCTTCTTGCCCGTTGCGATCTCGATGGGGGCGACAAGAGAGCCCGTTGCGGGCATGATGCCTTTCTCGGTCACACCGATGGTATCGGGGTTTGCACCGATCAGCTTGGCACCCGCGCGAACGAGCGCGATCGCCTTTTCCAGCTTCTCAAAGCAGTAGGTACGCGTCTCACCGATGACAACGTAGTCGGGGTTGACGTCGTTCATGTAGATCTTGCGGTCATAGAGTGCCTTGGAGAGAGCCGCCTCGCCAATGACGTATGCGGTGCATCCCGGGGCTTGCGTGTGCAAAAACTCGGCTGTTGCCATCGCGCTGGTGTAGAAGTGATCGGCAGAGACGGAAAGCCCCATGCGCTCGAGCTTCATGCTCAATTCATGCGGTGTTTTTTCGGGGCTGTTGGTGAGGAAAACGAACTTTTTATCGTTCTCGATCATCCAATTCACAAACTCCGAAACGCCGTCGAGGATCTTGTTTCCGTGATAGATCACGCCGTCCATGTCGCAGATAAAGCCTTTTGTGTTAATGATATTTTCCATAATTATCATCCTTTTTTCACAGGTTGTTATTATTATATCAAACTTTTGCCAAAAAAGCAAGTGTAGATTAAAAAAACATACAATTTTTTGCAAGGGAAAACTTGAAGGACTTGAACTCTGCCAAAACGCCGCCTACAATACGAGAAGATTTTTTAATTATATCTGCGGCGTTCGAATTTGTTTTTGCAAGGGAAAACTTGAAGGACTTGAACTCTGCACAAGCGGCTCTGACGAGTGATAAGATTTTACAGTTGATTTCGCCGCTATGGCGATTTTTGCTTTGCAAAAACGCGGTGCGATTCGCGCACCCATCGCTTGTACCAAAAAGAGGAGGATCCCTTGTGGATCCTCCTCTTTTTGGTACGGGTGACAGGACTTGAACCTGCACGAATAAACACATGATCCTAAATCTTGCGCGTCTGCCAATTCCGCCACACCCGCATAATATACCCTAATATTATACTGTGAATAGAGTCCTTTGTCAAGTGCTTTTTGCGCTTTTTAGGAATAATCTGTGCTTGACAAAAACCAAACTCGGTGGTAAAATTAATTGTTCGTATATTTTTTCGCAAAAGGAGATTTTTATATGAAGGTTTGCGTAATTCAGCCGCATTATTCCTACGATCAAAAGGATATGGCGAAGAATTTCGAGGAGATTCTTGCGCTTCTTGATGGTTGTGATGAAAGTCTTGATCTGATCGTTCTGCCCGAATACAGCGATATTCCCGCAGATACCGAGAACAATACCGTTTTTTACGAAGCGATCGAGCAAAACAACCCGATCCTGCTCGCGCATGCGGCAAAGACAGCAAAGCGTTGCCACGCGATCGTGTTCGTCAATGCCATGCACGCACCCGAATGTGGTTATCGCAACACCACCCACGCCTTTGACCGCGAGGGAAATTTGGTTGGTCGCTATTACAAAACGCATCCCGCTCCGAGTGAAGTCAAGACCGATGCAGAGGGCGGTCACGGGCTCGACGTTGGGTATAGCTACGAGTACGCAAAGCCCTACGTTTTGGAGCTCGAGGGACTGCGCTTCGGCTTTTTGACCTGCTACGATTTCTATTTCTATGAAAATTATCCCCAGCTCGCGCGTGAGAATCTCGATATCATCATCGGTTGCTCGCTTCAAAGAACCGACTCGCACAGTGCGCTCTCCATTATCAATCGCTTCCTCTCCTACCACACCAACGCCTATCTCATCCGCGCGTCGGTGTCTTTAGGTGAGAATTCGCCCATCTGCGGTTGCAGTACGGTCATCGCGCCCGACGGCGAGGTTTTGGTGGATATGCGGAGCCAAGTAGGCTACGGAGTTTGCCACATCGATCCGAAAAAGAAATTTTACAAGGCGGCGGGCTACAAGGGTGTACCCAAGGCGCATTACGAATACATCGAGGAGGGAAGACGTCCGTGGCTTTATCGCAACGGCGGTGCGTCGGTCGTTCCGTTTGACAGCGTGATGAAATATCCGCGTATTTGCGCGCACCGCGGCTTTAACTCGGTTGCTCCTGAGAACACCATGCCCGCGTTTGGTGCGGCGGTAGCTCTTGGAGCCGAGGAGATCGAATTCGACCTTTGGACGACCAAGGACGGTGTGCTCGTTTCTTGCCATGACAGCACCCTTGACCGCGTGAGCAACGGTAGCGGAAGGATCTATGATCACACCTATGAAGAGCTCATGTCGCTTGATTTCGGCGCGAAGGCGGGCGAAAAATTCAAGGGACTCAAGATCGCGACCTTTGAGGAGATCTTGCAGAAATTCGGCGGAAGAGTGATTATGAATATCCACGTCAAGATCTGGGACGAGCCCTATCTGACCCGCGTGGGCGGCAGTAAGATAGAGGAGATCGTTGCTCTGATCCGTCAGTACGACTGCCAAAAGCACGTCTATTTTATGACCTCCAACGACGAAATGATCCGCCGCGCGATGGAATACGCCCCCGATCTGCCCGTGTGTGTCGGGTGGGACGGCAACGAGGATGACATGATGTCTATGGTCAAGCGCGCAAAGAAGCTCGGCGCATACAAAATTCAGCTCTACAAGCCATATTTTAACGAGGAAACGGTCAAGGCGGCGCACGAGAACGGCATCATTTGTAACGTGTTTTGGTCGGATGACCCCAAGGAGGCGATCGAATACCGCAAAATGGGAATTGACACCATCCTTACAAACGATTATCTCTCCATCAAAAACGCTCTTTCTGAAATCTGACAGCATCCCCGTCCGTGAAAATTGGGCGGGGAATTTTTTGTCAAAATCTGTTTACATTTGTCAATAGATATGATATAATGTGCCTAACTATATCTTTGGAGGAAATCATGGCAGTTTTCAGATGCAAATCCTGCGGCGGAGATCTCGACGTCGCGAGCGGTGCTTCGGTTGTCGAGTGCGAGTATTGCGGCAATCAGCAGACCGTTCCGCGCGTGACGGATGAGAATATCCAAGCGCTCTTCAACCGCGCGAATCTGCTCCGTCTCAAGGGTGAATTTGATAAGGCGGAGAAGCTCTTCGAGAAGATCCTCGAGGCGGATGAGACCGAGGCAGAGGCGTATTGGGGCGTGATCCTGTGTAAATTCGGTATCGAGTACGTTGAGGATCCCGCAAGCTTTAAGCGCATTCCCACCTGTCACCGCACGTCCTACGATTCGATCGTCGCGGATGAATATTACAAAAACGCCATCAAGTACGCGGATGCTGTTCAGCGTCCCGTGTATGAGGCAGAGGCGCGCGCGATCGACGAGATCCAAAAGGGGATCCTTGCCGTTTCGAATCGAGAGAAGCCCTACGACGTGTTTATCTGCTATAAGGAGACCGATGCGGAGGGCAAGCGCACGCAGGATAGCGTGATCGCGAATGAGATCTATTATCAGCTCAAAAACGAGGGATTTAAGGTCTTTTACGCGGCGATCACCCTGGAGGAAAAGCTCGGATCGGAGTATGAGCCGATCATTTTTGCCGCGCTCAATTCGGCAAAGGTCATGCTCGCGGTAGGCACGCGCCCCGAGTATTTCTCGGCGGTTTGGGTCAAAAACGAGTGGTCGAGATTCCTCAAAATGATGAAGAAGGATCGCACAAAGCTCCTCATTCCTTGCTACCGCGATATGGATGCCTACGAGCTGCCCGAGGAGTTCGCACACCTGCAGGCGCAGGATATGTCCAAGATCGGATTTATCAACGACCTTGTCCGCGGCATCAAGAAGGTGGTCAAAAAGGACACCCAAAAGGCACAGCCCCAGCCCGCGATGCAGGCGAGTGCTGCTCCCGTGGTCAATCCTACGGCGGCATCGCTTCTCAAGCGTATGTTCGTATTTTTGGGAGATGAAAAATGGGAGGATGCGGACGAATACGCCGACCGCATTTTGGATCTCGATCCCGAAAACGCGACCGCTTATCTCGGTAAATTCATGGCGGAGTTCAAATTCTCGCGAAAAGAGGAGCTTTTGTCCGCAAGGTGCGACGTTGAGATGCTGTACGGATCTGTGGATAAAAGCTATGAGCATGCTTTGGAGTATTCCGAGAAAAACGACAAGGAAATGCACGCTTTTCTTCTGCAAATGAATGATCAAGCCACCTGCAGATTTCGCGAAGAGGAGCTGAACAAGTGTAAAAACAGAATCGATGCTGCTGCGAACGAGCACGACTATTTATCGATTGCGAAAAAATTAAAGGAAGATTTAGACAATTATTACGTTGAATCGGTTGAGCCGGAGCAATGTGCAGAGCTGCACGCGTTGATCGAATTCTGTGAAAACAAAGCCAAGGAGATTGTCGAGGCGAGAGAGCTTGCGCGTCAGAGGGCTTTGGATTCCCGTTATCAAACTGCGCTCAAGGCAGAAGGAAGCGACAATATCGACGAGCTTGAATTGGCGTTGGATACCTTGCGCGAGCTTGGCACGTGGAGAGATGCACCGCAAAAAGTAAAGCAGTTTGAAGAAAAAATAAAAATTGTAAAAGAGAATCAAGAAAAGGATTTGATTTATTTTGCGGCGCAGAAGGAAATGGCTGCCGCACAATACCAAAGCGCAATCAAGCAGTTTGAATCTATTCGCGATTGGAAGGACGCTGAAGAGCAGATTGCAATTTGCGAGCAGAAAATCATCGAAAAAAAGAAAAAAGATAAGAAAATTAGAATTATATTCGGTGCTATTGCCGGAGCCGTCGGTGTTTTGATTGTTTTCCTTTCTATTTGGTTTGGTGCGGTTGTTCCAAAGTTAAACTATGAAGAGGCATTGGCACTGATCGAAAGCGGAGAGCAGCTTGAAGCATACAAGCTGTTAAAGGAAAACCCGCAATATGAGGATTCCGCAAACAAAATCAAGCAAATTGAAAACGCTCTTGACACCCTCGCATTTGATTATGCCAAGCAGGGAAAATATCAAGCGGCAGTTAATCTGCTGGATCAATACGGGTATTCCGGTAAGTATAAATCTGCGTGCGAAAAGGCAATACAGAATAATTACATCCCTCTTATTAATGCAGGCATAACGGATGTTGTCATACAAAACGGTGTAACAAACATACCTTCTTCTGCGTTTGAAAATTGTCATACTCTTACAAGCGTTACAATGCCGGATAGCGTGACGAGTATTGGTTGGGGTGCGTTCTCAGGTTGCAGTAGCCTTGCAAGCGTTACGATCCCCGATAGCGTGACGAGTATTGGTGGGGATGCGTTCTACGGTTGCAGTAGCCTTACAAGCATTGTAATTCCAAACAACGTGACGAGCATTGGCTATTTTGCGTTCTCAGGTTGCAGTAGCCTTGCAAGCGTTACGATCCCCGATAGCGTGACGAGTATTGGTTGGGATGCGTTCTACGGTTGCAGTAGCCTTACAAGCATTGTAATTCCAAACAACGTGACGAGCATTGGCAATTCTGCATTCGCCGGTTGCAGTAGCCTTACGAGCATCACGATACCCGATAGCGTGACAAGCATCGGCTTTTCTGCCTTTGCCGGTTGCAGTAGCCTTGAGAGTATCACCCTGCCGTTTGTGGGAGACACCAAGGTTGGACAGTCTAATACACACTTTGGATATGTTTTCGGAGCAAGTTCGCCTGCATGTAATGATGATTATGTGCCGGAATCGCTTAAAACCGTAATTATTTCAGGCGGTACGGTTATAGGTAATTCAGCGTTCTATGATTGCAGACATATTACGAGCATTGTACTTCCTAAAACCTTGACGAATGTCTATAATAATGCGTTCGATGGTTGTAGCAGTCTTACGAGTATTACGATACCCGACAGCGTGACAAGCATAGGATACTCTGCGTTCGAGGGTTGCAGTAGCCTTGCGAGCATCACAATACCCGACAGCGTGACAAGCATAGGATACTATGCGTTCGAGGGTTGCAGTAGCCTTGCGAGCATTGTGCTTCCTAAAACCTTGACGAATGTCTATTATTATGCCTTCAATGGTTGTAACGCTCTCTCGACCGTGTATTATGAAGGAACCGCAAATGATTGGAACTTGCTTACTATAAGCTCCTATAACAGCAATCTCACCGATGCCACCCGCTTCTACTATTCCGAGACCCAGCCCACGACTACGGGCAACTATTGGCACTACGTTGACGGTGTGCCGACGGCGTGGTAAAAACAAAATTGAAAGGAGTGCTTCGGCACTCCTTTTTTATAGGCACGCCCTCTCCGTCAGCCGACAAGCGGCTGCCACCTCCCCCAGAGTGGGAGGCTATTAGGATGCCCAAATAGGAGGCTTTCATAGGCTCTCCCTATGGGAGAGCTGGCGCCGTAAGGCGACTGAGAGGGCTACTCCCTATGGGTAGCGAAGCGGCGACGCGGCAATGAATGACACCACAGTGTGGTGTCAGAACCGCGGCGTGACCGAGCCGC